>JBFEWI010000039.1:0-11058 GCA_041546475.1 Sulfurovum sp. | reverse complement strand
TTACCTCTACTGTCCATCACCTCTGTTGCTACGATCTCATCGATAAAAATCATCTCTGTCCTTTACATATTTACTATTTTACATTTATCTATTATTTTATCGAAATTTACCCTATACTTAAGCATCAAATAAGCATCGGGAGTCCAGACTGCAGCATAATGTGAAGTTTTGTTATTTTTTACCCGAAAAAGATACCCTGAAAAAATACCGAAAGCCTTAGAAAATGTAAAAAGTAAGTAGTTAAATGCGTTCTATTTTAATCGATTGGGAGGGGTATCAAATTGTATCTAAGAAGTCTAGAACCTCTCGCAGTATTTGAGGTTCCAGGAGAGGTATTTCTATTTAATCTTCGACCATCTCACTCTCATCTACTGCCAATGCTTCACCAAAGCCGAGTGCTTCTTTGATCTTGCCTTCCAGCTCCGCCATCAGTTCAGGATTTTCTTTGATGGTGATCTTCGCATTCTCCTTACCCTGTCCCAGTTTCTCACTGCCGTAAGAGAACCATGCACCCGATTTGTCTATAATATCCATCTTCACACCGTAATCAATGAGTTCGCCTACAAACGAGATCCCCTCTCCGAACATGATATCAAACTCAGCCTGTCTGAATGGAGGCGCCACTTTATTTTTCACCACTTTCACTTTCGCACGGTTACCTATGGAAGACTCACCTTGTTTGAGTGTAGCGATACGCCGGACGTCAATTCTCACTGAGCAGTAGAACTTTAAGGCATTCCCCCCGGTCGTCGTCTCCGGTGATCCGTACCCCATGCTTCCGATCTTCATACGGATTTGGTTAATGAAGATCACCGTAGTGTTCGTTTTATGTAAGATGGCAGTGAGTTTACGCAGTGCCTGTGACATCAATCTTGCCTGCAATCCAACATGCTGGTCTCCCATATCCCCTTCTATCTCACTTTTTGGCGTAAGTGCCGCAACGGAGTCAACGACGATCAGATCAACCGCAGCTGATCTTGCCAAAGTTTCAAGTACATCCAGTGCCTGTTCACCAAAATCCGGTTGTGAAACCAAAAGATTGTCCGTATCCACACCCAGATTTCTGGCATAGACAACATCCAGTGCATGTTCCGCATCGATGAAAGCACACACCATATCCTTTTTCTGTGCCGAAGCGATGGTCTGCAGGGCAAGTGTCGTTTTCCCTGATGATTCAGGACCATAGATCTCTATGATACGCCCTTGAGGTATACCGCCTATCCCTAATGCCATATCTAACCCTAGTGAACCTGTTGAAATAGATTCGATAGGTTCGAACTCTTTATCTCCAAGTCTCATCAGGGTTCCCTTACCAAACGTTTTATCGATCTGTTTGATTGCCATATCCAGTGCTTTTTGCTTGTTTGCATCCATTGCCATTGTCATATCCTTAACCTTAATGTTGAATTCTAGCACCATTCTAATACGTTTCTCATACAACTTTTAAAAATATGTCAAATTGACATGTTTTTTATAAAAATTTCTCAAAAGTTGCCACAAATACAAACAATGATAAAATACACCCATTCCAACAAAGAGAGAGTACCTCAACCTATGAACCCTGTACAATTAGCCCATTCTCCGGACGCAGATGATATTTTTATGTATTTTGCCATCAAATTTGGCTGGGTCGATACCAAAGGCTATACGTTTGAGAACATTGGCCTGGATATTGAAACACTGAATGTAGAAGCCCTGAAAGGGACCTATGATGTCTCTGCCATCAGTTTCGGTATGTATCCGCTCATCAAAGATGAGTATGCACTGCTTCGTACGGCAGTGAGTTTCGGTGAAGGATACGGCCCCAAGCTCATACGCCGTAAAGATAAGAAGCTCAAACGTAATTTTAAAGTGGCGCTTTCGGGAAAATACACGACCAATGCCATGCTTTTCAGGATCTATTACCCTGATGCACGCCCTGTCTATATGGATTTCCTTGAGATTGAGGAGGCTGTCGTTTCAGGCGAGGTCGATGCGGGTGTACTGATCCATGAATCCATCCTGGATTTTGATGCAAGTTTGGAAGTAGAAAAAGAGGTATGGGATATCTGGGTAGAGTTAGCCGGTGAAGGTCTGCCCCTGCCGCTTGGGGGTATGGCGATACGAAGAAGTCTGCCCCTTAACCGTGCTATCGATATAGAAAATGTTCTCATTGAGGGTGTCAAAGTGGCCAATGCCAGAAAAGAAGAGCTCTGTGCCAAACTGGAAGCAGAACATCTTGTGCGTATTTCAGAGGAGATGCTCAAAAAATATCTTGATATGTATGCGTCTGATGCCTCTGTCGAACTCTCAACGCTTCAGATCAAAGCACTGGACAGACTCTACGAGTTAGGATTTCAGAATGGCTTATGGGAGACACCCATCAAAACCGAAGAGTATCTGATCCCTAAAGAGTATGAAGCCCTGCGGAAGAGTTAAATGTATTTTAAGACCATAGACTTCTCCAAATACTCCAGTATCAAGGTGGGACAGCCCACACAAGTACTGATGATAGAAGAAGGTGATACCATACCTGAAGACCGATACCTCATCGGAGGAGCGAACAACCTGCTTGTCTCCTCTGCGCCTCCACCTCTGATGATGCTCTCTAAGGACTTTGCAACTATCACTCAAGAAGAAAATATGCTGGTGATCGGTGCGGCGATGCCTACAGGACGCATCGTCTCCTATGCGAAAAAACATGATATCGGCGGGTTTGAGTTCTGTGCAAAACTCCCTGGTACACTGGGGGGTATGCTTGCAATGAATGCCGGTGTCAAAGCGTATGAGATATTTAATATTTTACACTCTGTAAAGATCAATGATGAGTGGATCTCTGCAAAGGAAATAGAACACGGCTACCGTTTCGCCAAACTAAAAGGTATTGCAACCCATGCAAAGTTTGAGATAAGGCATGGCTTTGACCAAAAACTCCTGGATGAACTACTCACCCTGAGATCCAATCAGCCTCTTGAACCAAGTGCAGGTTCAGTCTTTAAAAACCCTGAAGGCGATTATGCCGGACGTTTGATAGAAGCAGTTGGATTAAAAGGTGTAAGAAAAGGTCAAATGCAATGGAGTACAGTGCATGCCAATTTCCTGGTCAATTTAGGGGGCGGAACGTATGAGGAAGCCAAGTCTCTTATAGACTTGGCAAAAAGTGAAGTGTTAAACAGGTTTAATGTGGTGTTAATAGAAGAGATAAAAATCCTCTAACAAAACCTATTTGACATCTTTCGTTCCGGAAAATATAGCCCCTCCGTCTAAACAACGGACACATCTAATATAATTAGACTCGCTCGGGTTTCTTGCATATTGCATTGCATCTGCTGTAAATACCACATAATATCTATTCTCTGTAGTAGGAGTAGACGACCAGAAGTCTGAACCGCGGTGGTAGGTAAATGGATTGCCTTGTGGATTATGAACATTCGTCAATTCATCCGCTGTAGGGAGTCTCCAATCGTTATACCCCGCATAATTCAATGCACGACAGTAATTCATCGCATGTCTATGCTTCCCTGCCTTACCTACTGAGTGCCCACGTTTAAACGCACCATCTTCTCCATCTGTGTAAGCCGCATCTTGCCACATCAGTTTTTGGTCCGAATCTACATAGACTTTATTTGTTTTACAAGGCTTAGTTGATACTTCAACGACAGGTGCAAGCGTTTCACTTGCATCTCCCCCTGCCATAAGTAAAGTTGTGAACATAGCTAAAGATGCCGAAATAAGTACTTTTTTCATATTTTTCTCCTTTGGTGACCCAATATTATTCAATATCATAATATAAGATTCATCAAACCAAGCTAAAATTTACATATAATCTGAAATAATCTAATATTATACGATAAATCATGCATGTATTTCTATGGTCACACCCTCCTTATATGCATACAACACTCTTTTTTTCTTATAGACAACGATCTTATCTATTTTATTCATGTAGTCTAACTCTGACCCGCTTGCCAATTCTTTTTTACACTCTTTTGTTGCATAAGGTGCAGGATCAACTTTCCCATAGTACGGAACCTCTCCACATCCCACAATGAACGGTGCGGCAGACAGGCCAGGATATACAATTGTATCTTCATGACTTTCCTTTTATAGGAACAATCAACCCCAATCCTCATTTTGGCGTTTTGACTTATGTTTATCTTTTTTATAAGAGGTACCGTTCTTTAACTTCTGCAAGCGGTTTAAATTACTCATCTCTGCTTCACGCATATCAGAAAGATCCTTGTCCGTAAATGCCTCAGACAAACATGTACTTTGATAGATACGCGTAATATACTCTTTGAGCTGTTGATGATACTCCGATTCTAGCTGCACCTCTTCTTTTTCATCGAACTTATTTTTTAACTGCCCAAATTTTTTTACAAAATTCTCGGCAGTGACATGCTCGTCTCTGAACATACGAAAAAGATTTTTACTGATCTTTTCGAGTTCCACTATATATTTCTGACGATTGAATTTATCGATCTGTTTTTGCGTATATCTCACAAGCCGCCTTTAACGTATAATGATAGGGACACCTTCACGTACAGCATACCACAACTCTTTCATTGCAGAGTTCGTCACAGCCACACACCCCTGCGTCCAGTTTTTAGATAACGTATAGCTATCTCCCTTGCCGTCCGCATTCCAGGTAGGTTGCCCATGAAGTGTCACTGCTCCACCCGGATTTACACCTCTTCTGGCAGCACTGGCCTTATCCTTCGGTCTCGGATAAGAGATACAAAGTGAACGAAAGTATTGAGGAGAACAGAGTTTTCTGGAAATCCAAAATTCACCTTCAGGTGTTCTGTTGTCTCCCTGCTGCTGCTTGTGTCCTACCGGATTTTTTCCTAAAGAGACAGGAAGTGTATTCTGCACTTTCCCCTCTTTATACAAGTACATTTTACGCTCTTTTTTGATCACAACGATCTTATCGATACTTTCACTTTGAGAGAAATCTTCAGCCTCCAGCAGCTCCTCTTTACACTCTTCTAATGTATAGTGGTTATTCACTACAGTAGGTTCAAGCGGTTGTTTACATCCTGTCAACCATAGGAGTATTATCAATCCATAGAGATATCGCATATTTGTTTATTGTCCTTCCAATGTATAATGGAGGAATTTTAGCACAAGTTAGATAACTAACAGTAAATAAAAAAGAGAGGAGAGAGGGAAAGAGTGGAGAGATAAGCACTCTTCATAAGAAGAGGTTTATCTCAAAAGAGAAAGCAAATTATAAAGCTGCTTTAGCTGCTGCCAATGCTTCTTCATAGTTAGGCTCTTGTGTAATTTCAGGGACCACTTGCTTATAGGCAACTTTTCCATCTTTACCGATCACAAAGATCACTCTCGCCATAATACCTGCTAAAGGTCCATCAGCCAAAAGTACACCATAGTTGTTAGCGAAATCTTTGTTTCTGAAGTCTGAACATACTTTAATGTTATCGATTCCCGCTGCCCCACACCATCTAGCTGCTGCAAAAGGAAGGTCCATAGATACGGTAATCACTTCTACGCCTTCAAGATTCGCTGCTTCAGAGTTAAATCTTCTAGTCTCAGCATCACAGACACCTGTATCAAGTGATGGTACGGCAATAACCAATTGCACTTTACCTTCACCACCGATTGTCTCATCTTGAAGCATTGGATCACAATTTACTACTGTGGTTACCGGTGCTGTGTCACCTACATTGATTTCTGTACCTGCTAGATTACATACGATGTCGTTTTTAAATGTTACTGTTGCCATTTAGTTTCCTTAAAATAATTTTTGTACGTACATTATCTCTTAAAAGATATAAATACAATCTTAAGTAGGACAAAAATACTCTTATTTAGAAAAAAAAGCCATAAATAGCGCTGAAAAGGCTCAACTGTAACACCATTACATTCCAGGAATCCTAGGTATCCTTCCTAGTTTGGAATAACGGCAGTACCATCCCCACATCTTTTTCATCCAGTGACCCACAATAGGCATAGGGATCATTCTCCCGCCCTTGTCACTGCGATAGACAAATGCGGCGCCATTCCCAGTATCCATCACACATAAAATATTCAAATGTTCCATATAGCTCCGTTTGGAATCGATATTTTGAATACTGTTCATAATGTTATAGGCTACATTTTTAGCCATGACCTCAGCGACATGCCCCTGTTTCGCTCTCCATTCGGGTCCCATCAGTGATGCCGAATCACCGATGGCATATATGCCGTCATACCCTTCTATCTCATTATACTCATTGGTGACCACATACCCTGCATCGCTAAGTGGGAGTCCCGATGCTTTGAGGATATGGTGTCCGGTACCCGCGGAGATAAACATCGTCAGATCCGATTCCAGTTTCGTCCCATCTTCAAAACAGATACTATCTTCTTCAAAATGCGTGATCTTGCTGCCTACTTTTTTCTGGATGTTCGTCATTTTGAACATCTTATCCATCATCACTAACGCTTTTTCACCCATCTTCTGTCCGGGTTTTGCCATAGGGGCAAAAAAAGTAAGCTCAAAGTGCTCACGCACCCCTTTTTTCTTCAGATAGGTATCCACATTAAAAAGTACTTCAAATGCAGGTCCTCCACGTACCGCAGAAGTATCTTTGGGATTGCCGCCAAAGCCCATAGCGATTTTACCCTCCTTTTTCTGGATCAATCTCTCCAAGCGTTCATAAAGTGCCGTAGCCTCTTCAGGCTTACCGCAGATAGAGAGTGTATGCTCCACCCCCTTCAACTGCATCTTGTCCTGTCCGAGTGCCACAACGATGTAGGGATACCCTTCCAAGATACGGCCACTCTTCAAAATGACCCTTTTAGCTTCAGCCTCTACTTTCCGTACAGGATCTATAATGAGCTGGAACCCGTGTTTCATCGCAAGCGTATCCAAAGGGACAGAAACATCTTCTTGTGTTGCTTCGCCCGTGGGTATCCAGATAGATGTAGGGTAGATATAAAAATAATCCCTGTCACTCACCAACGTGACATCCAGATCTTGTTTTCTAAGATAGATGGCTGCTTCAACCCCGGCAAAACCGCCACCCAACACCAATACTTTACGCATCTGCTCTCCTATTTTTTCACTAAATCTGCACGTGGGTAGAAAAAGACCTGTTCTCTTTCAACCATGATCTTCTCTTTATCGTCTATAGCATACGCTCTTATCACTATAGGCACCGGTACATCTTTTCGTGTATTGTTTGCCAGCTGTTCTTTGGTTTCCAGGACCACCACTTTTTTCTTTTTCTGGCCTGCACCAAGATCAAAGGGCTCAGAAGGTCTCTTGATCGTGATCTTCTCATTTCCTACGATCTCAAAGTAATAGGTATGATCTTTGCTGTCTGTATTGGCAAACATGAAAATATAGTCATTCTGTACGACTCCGTTGTCGAGAACTTTATAGAGTCTTTGGCTCTTGTTGATATTTAAAAGCATATGCTCTTTTTTGCTTCCCATCACGAACAGTGTCACAAGTACGATCGTAAGCACGGCAAAATAGGCGATCACCTTGCCTCGGAAGTAGTTTGTTTTACCTTCATGGCGAAGGGTCTCTTTTTCACTTGACCACTGCACCAGACTTGGTCTTCCTAATGCACCCATCACCGAAGTACAGGCATCTACACACTCCAGACAGTTGATACACTCAAGCTGCAATCCTTTACGGATATCAATATGTGTCGGACACACAGTGACACAACTTTCACAAGTGGTACACTCAGCACTGGGTTCGACACTTAAAAGATCCTTTTGTTTCGTAAATTTCTTTTCTCTCTCATATCCATGTCCTTCGTAGATCTTACCACCTCTTATAGGGTCATAGACTGCCATAATGGTATCGTCATCATACAGTACAGACTGCACACGGCTGTAAGGACAGACATAGACACAAAAGTTCTCTTTGATGAAGACAACATCAACGATGATAAAAAGTGCCGTACTCACCAACACACCTACCAACACCATGTGCTCAGCAGGGTCACTTAAATACCTGAAGAAATCTTCAGGAGGCACAAAGTACCATAAAAAGTTTGCAGAGGCCACAAATGCCAACACAGACCAGAGCAGGATGGCGACCACACTTTTCACTTTGTTCTCTATTTTGCTCATGTCCGGTTCTTTTTGCTTATTCTTGATCTTTTTTCTCAAACCTAAGAGTTTTGTCTCTATACCATCTCTATAGATCACCCTAAAGATGGTCTGAGGACAGGCCCAACCACACCAGGCTCTACCCCCTACTGCAGTGATGGCAAAGATACCCAGGAAAAGGAGCATCAATAAAAAAGGCATCAGGTAGAGCTCCTGCATATCAAAAGCGATACCTGCCAAATGCAACTTCTTCTGATCAAAACTCAATAAAAAGAGATGGTTGCCATTGATCGTGATCCATGGCGTGACTATGGCGATGAGGGTCGCGGCTGCATAGAACCAATATCTTTTGATACGATAGGGTACCCATCCCTTTAAATACTCTTTTGCCTGATTTTTCTTTGGTTTTTCTGTTGATATTGTAGATTCCATTTATGACACCTTTTGTTCTTTTGCTTCTCTATCTTTTTCAAACGGACATATCAGCACAATATTATCCATTTCTCTGGTACCTTCTGATGGATTCAACTCCATCCATGCACCTTCCACTAACTCTTTTATTCCGCGTGACTCGATATAGTCCTTGAGGGAACTTCGGCTCACATCCAACTCTCTGGCTATCGCACTTACATTCATCCCCTCTCTCAAAAAAGAGATGATCTCTCTCTGATAGATATCAAACTTGGAGCTTGATTTGCTCCCTTTTGGGCGTCCTATCTGGTTTGTCTTCTCTTTTTCTTCCTGTCTTAATGCATTCAACAAAGGAAAGATCTCAACCATGTTGGTCTCTTTGTTCATGACCATATTTGAGTCTACGATCCAAAGATTCACATTATGACTTAGCATACAATTTATTACCTTTACCAATTCTTCAACTTTGTCACTCAATACAAACAAAGACGAGACGATCACAGTGTACCCATCTTGCATAGACTGCAAAAATGTTTCAAAATCCTTTCTTTCATCCAAAAGAAGATTTTTCGTCGCGTATTCAACCACCTCTTGATCGATATTCAGCTCATTTCTCAGTGCAAATGCAAGAATATCACTCTGCTGTGTAGTCAAATGTGGAAAACCTGGCACCTGCCTCATATATGCATAAACCATATTATTCCTTTTGATAATTTTTATTATATTATCTTATGTGATGATTAAAGTCAAGTAATTTTAAACTATTTTCGTCATTTTCCACTATCTTCGTCATTTTTTTTTCCTCGCACCTATTTTATGTTAAAATATGCCTAGAGAAACAAGTATGAGGATAAAAAGTGAACCTTACACACCTAGATGAACAAAACAAACCCAAAATGGTCGATGTCTCAGACAAAGACAACACAACCCGTATCGCTACGGCCAGCGGGATCATAGAAGTAGGACAGGCTGCTTTTGATGCCGTATTGGAAAATACAGCAAAAAAAGGGCCCGTGCTGCAAACTGCGGTCATTGCTGCCATCCAAGGAACGAAACAGACCTCAACACTTATCCCTATGTGTCATCCGCTCATGCTGACATCCGTAAAAACGGATATTGAAGAACTCCCAGACCTCCCTGGATTTAAACTCACGGTCACAGCAAAGCTCAACGGACAGACAGGTGTTGAGATGGAGGCGCTTACGGGAGTCAGTGTTGGACTGCTTACGATCTACGATATGCTCAAAGCTATAGACAAAGGGATGGTCATTAGAAATGTGCAGTTAGAAAAGAAATCCGGTGGCAAGAGCGGCGATTTTAATCGCGCATAAGTTTCAAAGGAGAAGCAATGATCTTAGATGATAAAACACCCCAAAAACCGAAGATAGAATACCCGACCCGCTGGGGCTTTAAGCTCATAGGCAGGGACAAGGAAGCGCTCCTAAAATGTATCAAAGAGGCGATGGGAGACAAAGAACACCTTTGCTCTTTGGGAAACTCATCAAGAACAGGTAAGTTCCATACCTATAATGCCAGTTGTATCGTAGAGACGGAAGAAGAGAGAAACCGTATCTTTAAATACTGTCAGGACCATGACGACGTGGAGATGGTGATCTAATTCACCCTTTCCTTTTGAAGTGCTACAAATCCCTTCTGTTGTGCAACATCTTATCGGCACTTAAACTCACCAGCATAGAGACGATCACATAGGCCAAAAAGAAATACAGCCCTATTTGTACCTCGGCATGACTGACATCAGAACCGCTGCTTGTGAGATATACCAGCAGCGTAGCCACCACAAAGACATCCAGCATGGACCATTTCCCAACCCATTTGAAAAATGTTACGATCCCGTGAGCGAACCTACTCTCCATCACCACTGCCACAAACATTAAAGAGAGCGTTTTGAAGAGCGGTATGAGTATGGAAAAAAGCAGGATCACCAGGGCAACAGCGATCTCACCGCTCTCCCATAACTTCACCACGGATCCCAAGAGACTTTTGGACTCAAAAGAGAGTACGACATCACCGATATACTCGAACTCTTTATGGATCGTCACTGTGAGCAGAGGAGCAAAAAGACCGAACGTCAACATAACCAATGCCGCTAAACCGCCAAAAAATGTGAAGAGTCTCAAGTCAACAAGAAACGCACTGCTCAAGATCACGAGGAGTACCCCCATTACATAGAGGGTATATCGCTTTGCTTCTAACTGATACCCCCTTTGTGCGATCATGGTCTCTTCACGCAAGAGCCGCTTATCACTTTCATAATATCCCAGGCTGAACTTCTCTGCCCATCTTTTTGCCTGGTACTCGGCTTGTGTTGAGAACTCTTTATCCATAACAAGTTTTTGTGTACTCTGCTCATACTTCTTTGCTTGAGAGTAAGCCTGCAGTCCAAAATACCCCATAATAATTACCAATAAGGACAGT
Source organism: Sulfurovum sp. (assembly GCA_041546475.1). Classification (GTDB taxonomy): domain Bacteria; phylum Campylobacterota; class Campylobacteria; order Campylobacterales; family Sulfurovaceae; genus Sulfurovum. Next base: position 159 of record JBFEWI010000039.1, on the reverse strand, counting down.
AACAGCATCATTATCTTTTTCTTCATAGAGAGATTATACTATAATCATTCCTATGAATATAGATAGATTAAAACAGATAGCACTGGATGCAGGCAAGATCGTAAAAGAGGGGTATGCTTCCCATAAGGAGGTCTCCCACAAAGGAGTGGTGGACCTTGT
>JBFEWI010000177.1:0-3671 GCA_041546475.1 Sulfurovum sp. | reverse complement strand
CATGTGCATTTGAGTTAAATCTATAGGCTCTGGCATGACCACCTGTAGCGAACATCGTTACTTTTGCATTGAATATAGCCGGTTCTGAGTTACGAATATTATACGCAGCAACACCAGATACTTTTCCATCTTCATAAAGAAGATCTGCAGCATACCACTCATCAAATATCTCTACACCTGCACGGAATGCCTGCTCATAGATAGTCTGAAGCAGTGTAAGTCCTGTTCTGTCTTTTGCATAACATGCTCTAGGCTGGGACTGTCCACCAAAAGGTCTGATAGCAATATTACCTTCTTCATTTCTCGAGAATACAGCTCCCATTCGCTCTGCCCATCTGATAGTCTCAGGTGCTTTTGTACACATCAATTCAACACAATCCTGGTCTGCAAGATAGTCAGAACCTTTAACCGTATCGAACTCATGCAGTTCTGTAGAATCATCTTTACCAAGAGCGGCGTTGATACCACCTTGTGCTGCACCTGAATGAGATCTTAATGGGTGAAGTTTTGTAATAACCGCCGTCTTTTTCCCTGCTTCTGTCAACTCTTTAGCTGCTGCCAGTCCAGCCAGTCCAGAACCAACGATGACTGCGTCATATTCGTAGATTTTAATATCTGAGTTTTTGCTCATAGTATCTATATCCTTTTGTTTACAATTTGGCCTATTATATCTTTTTAGCATTAATTTTCGTAATAAATTGGAGCATAAGCGAGGAAAAGTAGGGAGGTGTACAGTTTCGTAGCGTGGCAGTTCTGCCAGCGTTACGTATGGTCAGGCTGCGACAGAATTTACTTGAGAAACAAAATCATTTACAGAGATAAGTTCCAGGTCTCTTATCTTTCTTCCTACGGTTTTTTCTATAGCAGCATAGTGTTTCTTGAACATATCAAGTACGTCAACATCTTCAACCACAAGTACTTCAGCACCTCGGTCATACGCATCTAAAAGTATGGCACCTGCTTTTTTGAAGGCGAGATCTTTGTTCTCTTCTAATATACCGAGTCCGGCAAGTTTTCCTGATCTTGAGAAATGCACATCTTTCATACCTTTATCAGTGATCAACTTGTGCATCGTATCATGGGAAGATAGACCATGATAATGTGCGACCTGTTTCTCTTCAAGGTTATCAATCGTCTCTGCAGCTCTTGCAGGTGCAACAGCCTCGGCCTCTTGTTCTTCATTTTTGGAAAAACGTGCCATGAGTCTTGCACAAAGAGATGGTTCTTCATCTGGCTTGGCCATCGCTTTGAGCTCCTCAATAGCAGCAGTATGGTCCTGCGTATTGAACAGGTTGTTCTCATATTCACAGTCAAAGAGTCCGGAGTTCACAGAAGTGATCGCTTCAAGTATGGCGTCTTTATGCTCTGAACCTTCCGTGATCATTTTATGTGCCAGTACAAGCACTGCATCACCGATGTACTCACGGTCAAAGTTTTCTGTTTCTGATGCATAGTGAAGTGCATACAGTGTTTTATAGTATTTTAGATCAGACTCGGAAGCATAAGGAGCCAAAAGTTCAAAACTTTCCATAAAGTCACTGTCATTGATCTTCAATCCATCATTTGAACGGTAGCTGTTTACAGGGTCTATCTGTAAAGAGGTTCCAAGTCTTTCCACCAGTGCTGAAACAGGCTGTTTGGCTTCTACTACAAGACCGTTGATCTTCATGAAAAGTTTTTGTTTCGGGAAACTGAAGTTCTCGTTCTCTTCTTGAATCTTTAGAAGAAGGTCTTTGGCTGTTGCATCATCATTTAGCTGTATGCTAAAGTTTTTGTAGTAAGGCAGATAGTCTGTTTTCGCATTAAAAAAGAATGCTCTTATTTCAAGTTTATATGACATAGGTATTTCCTTAATAAAGATTCTTTAGTATAACTTATACAACTATGAACGAGACAATTTAACTCTTACTAAAGCTAAAACACTTGAACTATGTTACAATTCTACCAATTCTAAAGATTTAAGTGTTCAAAGGACAGGAAAGATGCCCAAACAAGATAGAGAACAATACCTTATAAACAACCTAGATTCAAAGTATGTAGGTGATGATGCTGCTGTTGTAGGAGACACACTTTACAGTATGGATGCTTTCTTTGAAGATACACATTTCAAACGTGAATGGATGAGCATCGCACAGATAGGACGTAAAGCGATGCTGATCAATCTGTCTGATGCCATTGCCATGAATGCCCAGCCGAAATTTGCTCTTATTACCGTCTCTCTGCCTCACAGTGTCACTGAAGATGAGATCGATGAACTCATGACAAGTATGGACCAGACCGCAAAAGCGTTCGGTTGCGAGATCATTGGTGGTGACACGATAGGGGGAGACAAGCTTCATCTCTCCATTACCATCATTTCAAAAAGTGATGCACCCCTCTTACGTACCGGATTAAAAGAAGGAGATCTCTTAGCCTATACAGGGACATTAGGTGAGAGTAAACGAGACCTCGATGCACTATCCAGGGGTGAAAAAATCGCTGATGATTCCCGCTTTTTTGAGCCTACATTAAGGTCAGAATTTGTCACCAAAGCAAGACCTTTTTTACACACAGGTATGGACATATCAGATGGACTCTTTTGTGATGCGAACAAGATGTTAGATATTAATAAATATGGATTTCATGAATTTGAAAAGATCGATGACGAGATAGGGCTTAGCGGAGAAGAGTACGAAATGTTGGTAAGTTTTGCACCGGAGCATTACAGTGAAGTCATGCAGATCGCCGAAGAGACAAATACCCCTTTAACTGTGTTTGCCAAAGTGGCGAAAAACAGTGACAGGTATACGTGTAAAAGTCACCACTTTTAGTCAGTTAAGCACTCATTTGTTTTGCCATTGAGTCTTCATTTTCCGCCTAAATGCTTCATGTACTTCCTCTAGAAGCATCTTTGCTTCCTCTCCAAATACAAACGTGCCTTTATACTTTTTTTCTACTTCTTTGATATAGGTATGAAGTGCTTCTTTTTCCAATGCTGTTTTTGGCGGCGTAAAAAGATACTTCATCCCACTCTCTTTGTCATAACTTTTTCTTGCTGTTTCTATATAGACCTTACTCGTTCCTAATACGACCGTATGGTCCGGGAGCACTTCATACTGCTGTATCCTTGCCCCGTAAGGGCTGTCATACACTTTTCCTTTCCTGTCCCAAAAACTGTAAAGCGTGATCGTAGTACCGTTGATCTCATAGGCACCTTCCTGTGTGCTTTTATCTGCACAGGTACCAGTTTTGTCTTTTAAGATCAGACTCAATACAAAGGTAAGGTCATTGTTGCGTTCTTCTTTATAGAACTTCATCACTTCACCTTTAGAGTCATAGATATCATAGGCCTCCGTGACGATGGAAAAATCCTGATTTCCCAGTGTGACATGTTCAAGCTCTGCAGTAGCAAAAAGCATATTGACTATTAAAAGTATGAGGGAAAAGATCTTCATGGAACCTGCTTTGAAATATTTCTGTTGGCCAGGGCACGTGGGTAGTGACGTTTTTCTGCGATGGATTCTGCTCTGTTTTTCAATGAGGTTTCATCCAGGTCTGCAGTATGTGTAAAGTCACGTTTACCCAGAATATCTGCCTCCAGATACCCTAATTCAACGAATTGTTTCGCAATGGCATCTATCATATCCAACACTGAAGAGACTTTGACGATCTCGCATCTGGCATAACGCTCT
>JBFEWI010000332.1:0-1167 GCA_041546475.1 Sulfurovum sp. | reverse complement strand
CTTGCCATAAGAGAGCGGCGCTCCTTATCCAGCTCTTGTTGCATCGACATAAATCCATCTACGATAGCTTTAAGCTGCATACTGAACTCATTACCTGTCAGATAGTTATAGAGAAGCGTCATCTTATCACTTTTATTCTCCTCTTTTTGAACGGTCAAATGTACACGTATGAGGCTTTCTCGCAGAAGTGACGCGGAACCTTTAAATTCATCAAGACTGCACACCCAAATGCCATCCACAAAGCCCATCCTATCCATTCCATTAGGATACACAGATGTCACAAGCACACCCAGGTCTGCATTGACATTAAGCATATCTTGCTTGAGTTTACTGACCCAGCCATCACTCCATGCTTTGGTATTTTTACTCTCATAACAGATGATCCCACAGTTTTGTAATTCCCTGGTGTGTATGGTCTGTATACAGTCTGCACCGAATGCACCTTTTTTGATCTCATCCACAGTATCGAAAGGAAATTGGGAAGAGAGCCAGGACTCTATAAGGAGTTCCAAAGCCTCTCCTTGTATCTGCATAGATCCCTGTTCAGATTTTCTTTTGGCATCTTCTATACTTTTTGCCATCTGTGCTATCTTCTCATCTTTGGCTTTTAACTCTAGTTCACTTGCCTCTTTGGCCTCTTTAAGTGCCAATGCTTTCATTTCCATGGCCTGTTTTGCCAACTTCTCTCTTTCCAGCTTTAACTCTTCACTTAGAGCCTTTTGGGCTTCGACCTTTGCCGCCGATGCTATCTCATCTTTTTCCCGTTTAAGTTTTTCTATCATCGCTTTTGAAGCATTGAGTTCTTGGACTTGCTTAGACTTCTCTTCTAGCTCTTTTTGCAGTAGTGCTACTGACTCACGCTGCTCCTCTATCAATTCACGTTTGAGTTCATCCATGAGCTTTGTACGTTCAAGTTTGAGCTGTTCTTTCGTTGCCTTATGTAACTCTTCATCGAACTTCTCTTTTTCTTCTTTGAGTGCATCCTCTTTAACTTTAAGCATATCAAGGTGTGCTTTATACTCTTTTCGTTTGGCTTCTATTTCATTTTGGAGTTTCTTTTGATCTTGAAGGTGTTGTTGTTTAAACTTCTCTTCTATCTGATGATAAAATATCTCATCTATATCTATTTGAGTTCCGCAGTTTGGACATTTAATGGTATTTTGAGTG
>JBFEWI010000298.1:0-1398 GCA_041546475.1 Sulfurovum sp. | reverse complement strand
GGGGAAGTTTTCACGGAACAACCTGATTGCATATGAGCAAGAAATGGCGGGAGAGGTCACTTTAAGAAGAAGAGATAAAGATATCTCCGTTTCACTCAGTTATGACCCTGCCATCATTCCAGGTGATCAAAGAATCAAGCCTTTGATGGAAAAAGTATTGCAAGACAAAGCATCTCGTGAAGAGAAAGATCTTTTCAAAGCGTTATGGCAAGAGAGAGTAAAAAAAATCTTACTGACCAAAGCGTTAAGAGATAAAATGATCCAAATCTATTAGATAAGCGGAAGGATCTTTTTTCTAATCCCCTCTATTTTTTGTGTTAGTAGCCAGATTCATGTGTTTAAATGTTTTCAATCTTCTTTTGATCACATGAAAGTTGATATAAATCAATTTTTTAAATCATGTTTTGGGTTATACTTCGGAGAATTTAAAAAAACAGGAGATGAAATGTCACTTTCACAATCAACGATCGATACGGTCAAAGCTACAGCCGGTGCAGTTTCTCAACATGCAGAAGCCATTACAACAAAAATGTATGAGATCCTTTTTAGCCAGCATCCGGAACTCAAAGAACTATTTAAAGATGCAGATCCCGATCAGCATAAAAAACTTGCTTCGGCAGTAGGTGCCTATGCAGCAAATATCGATAACCTGGAAGTGCTGTCTAAAGCGGTCGAGAAGATGGCACAAAGCCATGTACGTACCCATGTCAAGCCTGAACACTATCCAATGGTGGGTGGTGCCATCCTTGGTGCGATCAAAGAGGTGCTGGGAGATGCTGCCACAGATGAGATCCTTGATGCGTGGAAAGAAGCCTATTTTTTCCTGGCTGATATTCTGATCGCTAGAGAAAAAGAGATATACGCTTCATAAATAAAGCATTCAAGCACAATAGCTACTAGTATTAGCTTATATCGTAAACAATCCCCCCTTTAAAGGAGATAGTGATGCGTCAACATGTATATGGCTATTTCAATCGAATGCGGGGGTTGGAAGCCTCACCATCCCGAGCACGCATACCGCATGTTATCTGGTCGGGCATAGGAGCTTTCCTTGGAATTTACGTCATATCGGTGCTTAATCAATATATTTTTGTGAACATGGTAGACACACTTTTCCTGGTTGGTTCGTTCGGCGCTTCTGCAGTGTTACTATACGGGGTGCCCAATGCAGAGTTGTCCCAGCCTCGTAATTTAATTGGAGGGCATATCATTTCGGCATTTATAGGTATCACTGTATATAAATATTTGCCATTGGAAATTTCACTTCTCAGTGCCTTTGCTGTCTCTTTATCTATTGTAGCAATGCACTTTACACGCACGCTACATCCTCCTGGAGGTGCTACGGCATTAATTGCAGTTATAGGAAGTTCTCAAATACATGAGTTAGGCTATATGTTT
>JBFEWI010000070.1:0-8173 GCA_041546475.1 Sulfurovum sp. | reverse complement strand
GGATCTGTCCATGATTTTCCGTGCATTGAGCCTTTCCATGTATCATACAATTCATTGTGACAATTCATACATTTATTATCTGCACTGTCAAAGAGTGTATTCCCATAACCCAAACCAGTATGATACTCAGCAGCTGCCGCAGATGGCGGTGCAATACGAGTTCCTCCTGTATAGTCCACATACTCTATAGAGCCATCAGCTAGGATCGTTTGATCTCCTAATTGCGGTTCTTCTGTAGTTATTGTTGCCGATGTGCTGCTACCACCACCACATCCGCTTAATGAAAACACAATGCCCGTACCCAGCACAAGCATTAATGATTTAACATTTAACTTCATTCTTCTTCCTTTTAGTCTAATGTGATTAAGACACTGAGTGTCCACCATTAGATATTAGAATACTAATATCTCCCCCAAACTTATCATAACTTATAAGTAATATTGAAGTATGTAGGGTTTATCTTACACTTAAAAAATCTTTTAACTTCCTTCTTCTCCTTTTATTCTAATGTCTGTTAAGACACTGAATGTCCACCATTGATATTAAAATACTAATATCTCCCCTATTGTTAAAAAACAATCCATTATTATTTTAAGTTATAAGTGTTAAGTGAGTGTTAAATAAAACTTTATCTTATGATAAATTATTTTGAATAGGTCATATTATTACATTGCTTTTATCATTATAGAGATCAAGTATGACAATATGTCATATATTTGAGGATGGATCTTGAAGATCGATATAATTGAGATATATATTTTATGGAGGTTGAACCTTTGTTTTTGCATATCGATATAGACAGCTTTTTTGCTTCTGCTGAACGGAGTGTGGACCATAGACTCAAAGGTATACCTATGTGTGTCGGATCTCGCAGTAATCTTGAGATATTTAACAAAAAACGCACCCATATCAGGCTTATGAATGACAACTCCGGTGCCTTTGTGGCTCCGGTGTTTTACAGCGATAAAAAGAGAACATTTGAGTCTTACTTTGTGGATGAGATAGAGGGAAGAAAAAAGATACGGGGCATCGTGACCACCGCAAGTTATGAAGCCAGATTGCGTGGAGTGAAGACAGCCATGCCTATCGCCCAGGCTTTACATCTGTGTCCTGAGTTAACGGTTGTACCTTCTAACTATCCTTTATATCACAAACTCTCTCATAAGATACATGCCTTTATATCTGCACATATCCCCCAGGTAGAACAGTACAGTATCGATGAGTTCTTTGGAGATGTCAGCGGATGGAAAAAAGATGAAGAGGTCTATGCATTTGCAAAAGAGTTACAGGAAAAAATACTGGAAGATTTTGACATCCCCGTATCTATAGGTATTGCAAAAGCAAAATGGATAGCCAAATTGGCAACAGAATCCGCCAAACCTTACGGTGTTTATGAAGTAAAAGATATAGACAGCTATATAGAAAAAATACCCATCAAAGCGTTTCCGGGTATAGGAAAAGGATTTCAAAGGAGGCTGGAAGCACATTATATCACTACACTGGGTGATATAAAACGGCATAAAAAACTCTTTGATTCATGGAAAAAACCCGGTATCCAACTGTATAGACGTGTCACGGGAACAGATAATGAAGGTATCAGCAGCAGAGGAGAGAGGAAGTCCATAGGCATCAGCCGTACGTTTGATGCCATACATGACAGAGACGAGATAAAAAGACGTATCATGATCATGGCAAGGCATATCATCTATATGGTCATGGCTATGGAGGTGAATCCTACAAGCTATTATCTAAAGGTAGGGTATGAGTATGGTACCAGAGTAAAAAAGAGTTTGACAGTGGACAGGGTTTTTTCTGAAAGACTCTTTAAGTCTATGCTTTCAGAAATGTATGAAGAGATATTCCTGGCTAATAAAGGGGCTGTCAAACTGACACTGAACGTTTCAAATTTTACTTCACTCAACCTAAAAACACTTTCGCTGATAGATTTTCATGAGGACAGCAAAGCAAAGCAATTACATCAGAACATACATGCGTTAAGAGCACGTTTTGGGCTGGATATCATTAAAACGGGAAATGAATTTTAAAATATTAAAAAATATACTCAAATTGTTAGGGTTTCATGCTACAATGCTGTATGAATTTAAAAAGACTATTCTCGACAATAAAAGAGCTTCAAACAGTGGATGACTCTGTGGTCATTGCACTTTATACACTTTCAACCAGGGCACTCCTGGTTGTTGTATTGTTAGCTATTTTGATCATTACAGCTTTATACCCCATACTTGATGGAAGTATCCTGGTATGGGCACTGGGTTTGATGCTTTTGACAGGATATAGACTTTATTCTGCCTATATATTCAGAAAAGATCCTAAAAAATACTCCATGGCCTTCTGGTATAAAAAGTTTGTTTTTGATGCCATATTGACTGCACTTATTTTCTCAACATTAGGTTTTATTTTTATCCACCAGGTAGATCACTACTATCAACTTTATATTGTCGCAGTACTTGTAGGTCTCTCTTTAGGTTCTACCGTCTCTTTATCGGCAGATGCAAGGTTGAACATCATGTATTCTGCTATTCTTTTACTGCCTCTTATCTCTACCATGGCATTTCTTTATGATACACCTTTGCATATCATTCTTACCATTTCATTGATCTTGTATTTGCTTGCTCAAGTGACCAATATCTATAATATGTATCAACAAAAAAATGCTTTGAATCTCTTACAGTCAGAACATATGCTTTTGAACAGTCTGTTTAAAAATGCACCGCTTGGTATCTTTACCTATGATAAAGATCTAAAGGTACTGGAATGCAATGAACAATTAAATAAACTCTTTGAGTATGAAAAAGGTGAGCTCATAGGCATGGATCTTCATATGATCCCGGACAGTGGTGTAGTAGATATATTAAAAGGTGCTATTACTGAGGGTACACAGTCTTATGAAGGACCCTATGTATCCCTCAAGGATAAATCATTGTGGGTAGATGCCAAAGTATTTTCTTTTACCGACCTGGATAATAATATTTTGGGCGGCGTAGGTATGATAGAGGATAAAACGAACGAACATGTCGCCTTGACAGAGCTTGAATATATGGTGCAGCATGATGTACTTACCGGTTTGTATAACCGTAGAGGTTTCAGGAACTATATGGAGAACCTTGTAACGAGTGCAGAACATCAAACATATTTTTCCATTCTTTTTTATCTTGATCTTAATCAGTTTAAAAGCATTAATGACTCTTTGGGACATCAAGTCGGAGATGATGTACTGCTTGCTGTTTCAAAACGTTTGACCGATCTTTTAGGGGACGATCGCATGGTAAGCAGACTAGGAGGAGATGAATTTATCATTATCATACCAAATGTATCAGAAGATAAAGATACGACGCATTTTGAAGCTGAAGAGTTTTCTCGAAAGATTCAGGACGTGTTCATGGAACCGTTTATCATACAAGAGATGCATTTACATATTAAATCAAGTATAGGTATCGTGCTTATGGAGCCAGCTTATACAGATACGGATGAGATCATCAGATATGCTGACCTCTCTATGTATCAGGCAAAGAATGACAATGATCATGTTGCGTATTATGATCCATCGTTGGACAAAAAACAAAAAGAGCTATTTATACTTCAGCATGATCTGGCATATGCAGTCAAAAAAGATCAGTTGGGTCTTATGTATCAACCGGTAGTTTCCATAGATAAAGATGAAGTATGTTCTGCTGAGGCACTTGTACGATGGGAACATCCGACAAGAGGGTTCCTCTCACCACAGGATTTTATACCATTGGCCATAAAGGCAGGTCTGCTTTCACAGATTACATGGTGGGTGCTTGAGAATATATGTGCGCATATATCCCAGTGGAAAAAAGAGAATAGATGGAAGCTTGAGTATATTTCGATCAATGTGAATGCACAGCAATTTGTAGAAAATAATTTTGCAAGGGAATTCCTTAAAAAGTTAAGCGAGTATGGGCTGGAGACTAAGGACATCATGATAGAGATCACAGAACGATCTCTAATCGATAATTTTGATAATACAGAAGATGTCATTAATGAATTACGCAGACAAGGCGTAAGATGTGCCATTGATGATTTTGGTATAGGCTACTCTTCTTTATCGTATCTGAAGAAGCTCTCTTTCCATACATTGAAAATAGATAAGGAATTTATCAAAAATATAGAATTCAACCCTAATGAAGTACATCTTGTTTCTAACATATTGGATATTGGAAGACAATTCAACTATAACATCATCATTGAAGGTATTGAGAACGAACAGCAGCAGATACTGCTAAGAGAGCTTGATCCAAAACTCAAGTATCAAGGATATCATTTCTGCAAAGCCATTGAAGTAAAAGAGTTTACTGAACGTTTTTTAAAATAGTGTTGTAAATTCTTATATTTATATCTTCCATTTCTATTTGGGTCATTAAAGATGTATCTAATTTTTGATCCTATATAATGCATCTGTTATAGTAATGAGACTTTTTAAATTTTGTTTGTTGTGCCAAACTTGTTGTGAAGCAAGGACGGAAAGCCATGGGTCTTAACTCTAAGATCGCCAGGTTGCCAAATACCATATGTGTGTATGATGTATTACTCTGCCTTTTTTCTACCTGTTTTAACTCCAAATAGTATTTAATTCAATTTATTTTGTTGTGCCAAACTTGTTGTGAAGCAAGGACGGAAAGCTATGGGTCTTAACTCTAAGATCGCCAGGCTGCCAAAATGAATTTACTTCTTTTGTGCAACATCCAATTACACTAAGGATATTTATGAAAAGATTTAACACTCTGATCGGTATTATCGTATCGTTCGCACTTATGACACTCATCACTGGATGTGGAAGTGATATAATTACTGATACTACTGATAGTACAGCCAGTACAGGGACAGTTGCACTGCGTCTTACAGATGCACCTACGGATGATAAGAATGTAAAAGGTGTCTATGTCACTTTTGATGCACTGCGTTACCAGTATGAAGATAGCAGTAACGGTTGGCAAGATGTGGACCTGAATGAATCAAGAACCATTAATTTACTTGACCTGCAGGACGGAAACACGACACTTTTAAATAAAGTCGAACTACCTGCAGGAGAGATAGATCACGTACGTTTTGTAATCAATACAAATGAGTGTTATGTTGATCTGGTTGTTGGTGGTATGCAGCCATTAGAAGTACCAAGCGGTGATCAAACAGGATATAAAGCGATCGGCGGATTTACGATACCTGCCGGTGGAACAGTGAATGTTACAGCAGACTTTGATGTAAGAAAATCTGTGACCGTGACCGGAAACGTTAATAAGAATGTAAATGTGATCTATAAGCTCAATCCTACTATCAAGATCATTGACAATATAGAAGTAGGTGAGATCAATGGTACTATGACATTGAATCTGGATGAAAATGTTTCATCTGTGATCGTCTATGCCTACGAAGATGGAAGCTGGGATTCTAATGAATCAAATGTTACCAATAACTTTGAAAAAGCCATTTTAAGTACGGATGCTACAGACGGAAGCTATACATTGCCATGGCTTACCATAGGTACCTATGATCTTGTAGTTGCTTCACAGGATATCAATGGTACATTTACAGACATCTTAGGATACTTGAATGATATCGTCGTATTACCAGGTGAAACAACAACACAGGATATTACGGACGAAACTATAGCAACTACACTGCCTTAGATCAGACAATCCCCACTTATTACAAGTGGGGGAACTTCAATATATTGATCTTAGGCTACACCACATGATACTTTCCGGTGTGTGATGGAAGTATTGATCACTTTTTTCACCAAGCAAGAGCTCTTTAATCTATTATTTTATATAATAATCACGTTTTATACGTTTAAAGCTATTTTAAATACTATTTGTTGTGCCAAACTTGTTGTGAAGCAAGGACGGAAAGCCATGGGTCTTTACTCTAAGATTGCCAGGTTGCCAAATACCATACGTGTATATGATGTACTATGCTGTCCTTTTTCTCCCTGTCTGAACTCCAAATATTATTTATTCAACCCTATTTTGTTGTGCCAAACTTGCTGTGAAGCAGGGACGGAAAGTCATGGGTCTTAATTCTAAGATCGCCAGACTGCCAAAATGAATTTTATTTCTTTTGTGCAACTGCAACATTCAATGACACAAGGATATTTATGAAAAGATTTCACACTCTGATCGGTATGATAGTATCGTTCACACTTATGACACTCATCTCAGGATGTAGCGGCGATGATACGTCAGGTATCAGTACAGGAACAGCGACAATGAACATCGCGGATGCACCGGTTGATGACGAGAATGTACTGGGTGTACACGTAGCATTTGATGCAGTTGAGTATAAGACTGCAGGATCTAAGTGGGTAGTAGAAGAGCTTAATGAAACCAGAGTGATCAACCTTCTTGATCTACAAGATGGAAACAGTACAATGCTTGCAGCTCAGACTGAACTTCCTATAGGTAGAATCAATCAAGTACGTTTTGTAATTAATGAACGTGAGACGTTTATTGAGTTGAAAAATGAAGGTAATGTATCATTAACTGTACCTAGCGGAGAGGAAAAAATTGTTGGTGGATTTGTTGTACCTGCAGGTGCAGATGTTAATATCACAGCAGATTTTGATCTAAGAAAATCTCTTGTAGCTTCTTCAATTGGTAATGCTATAAAATATTCACTCAAGCCAACAATCAAGATCGTTGATAACTCACAAGTAGGTGAAGTGTCTGGTACAGTAACTGGTTTTGATGGAAATACTACAGTAATTGTTTACGCTTATACTGATGGAACTTGGGCTGAAACAGAGGCACCTGATTTCGTTAATGCTGCAACAAGCAGTGACGCTACAGATGGTAAGTATACATTGGCATGGCTGGCAGCTGGTACATATGACCTCGTTGTAGTAGAGTTGGATGTAAATGGTGGAGCGCCGACTGTTCATGGTGTTGTTCCTGGTGTTGAAGTAACAGAAGACGGAAAAACAACTCAGGATATAGATATCGCAAGTCTATAATCTGACTGTGCAGGGTGCTTAAGCATCCTGCATAAATAATATACGAAATTTTCCTCGATATATTTTTTTAAGAAAGTAGTGACAATTGATGGTGATCTAAAAAACGATCTGTCCATCCTGCTGCATACGCTTGATAATCCCTTTTGCCATCTCATGGCCTTGATAGGCAGCTTTTCTACACCACTCTATGGCTTTCTCTTTGTCCTCTTCACAACCTAATCCCATATCATAAAGTGCACCTAGGTTAAACTGTGCTTTTGCATTGCCGGCCTGTGCTGCTTTAGAGAAGAGTATGAATGCTTTTTTGTAATCCTGGTAGACACCACGACCTTCTTTATACATAGCGCCAAGGTTGTTAAAGGCATCGATGTTGCCTCTTTTTGCCGCTTCTTCATACCAGAAAGCTGCTTCTGATTCATTCTTCTCACAGCCTTCGCCATTTTCAAGCATCAGAGCCACTTCAAACTGTGCCAAAGGGACTTCTCTGGTCGCTGATTCAAGATAGTAGTCAAAAGCTTTTTTCGTGTCCTGGTTGACACCAAGCCCTCTAAAATAGAGGTATCCCAGATAGTAGTAGGATACAGGATCTTTCTGCTTTTCCAGAGCAGTGTAGAGTTCAAGAGCCTTATCGTATTCTTTTGCGAGCAGTGCGTTGTACGCTTCTTGTGCTAGAGGAGTCATATATCATGCCTTTCATAGAAATTAAACGCGATTATATAGCAATTGGTATAGCTTTTGCTTAAAGGGGACATACTTTGCGTTGATTACTCTTCATCTGATGCATCACTTAGCAGCCATACATATTCAGTTACATCTTTGACCTGTTTCAGTCCGCCTTCAACCTTCATCATATCAAGTTGTGTAATAGTGTAGTGCTTACCATAGTGCCTCTCAAGCTCTTCTTTGTCGACACTAAATGGAGAGTTATCCATAAGGCTCTGGTCGTAGACTACAGTGGTCATCAACTGAGGGGTATTTCCTGTCAAGTTGAGCATATGTCCGGTATAATCGATTCGCATATCTTCAGGGAGTGCCACGATAGCCGCTCTGTCATAGACGGCATCGATGTTTCCTATCATCTGGGGTGTCAAGGTAAAGAAGTCACCTACGAAGATATCTATATTTTCAGCATGGTAGTGTAAATGCTCACCTTCTTGCATAATGTAAGGCTCTTCTCCCAAT
>JBFEWI010000004.1:0-23426 GCA_041546475.1 Sulfurovum sp. | reverse complement strand
TGATATACTGAAACAGCTTATACGAACACCTTCTGTTGTAGGGGCTGAACACTCTTTTTTCCTTTACTTGAAAAGAGAACTGGAAGAGAGAGGGATCAGTGCAACGCTGTATGAAGGCTTACTTGTAGCAGAAGGATCTGAGCCTGATAACGGTATGATCTCTGCGCATATTGACCGTCATGGTCTTATCTGTACCGGTCCCAATGAATTCCAGTATGCAGCGTTTATCGCACAGAACAGAGGAGATCTGACAGGAGATTCTGTGGCTGAAAAAACCTATAAGGATATTATAGGACGTTTTATGAATCAGCGTGTTCAAGCCTATGATCCATGGTCAGGCGCGTACCTGGGGTTAGGGGAGATAGACAGTGCCTATATGTGTGAACGCAGATTGAACCTTCTTTTTAAAGTAAAAGGACTGGAACATTTGTATGCGGGTACACCTGTAGCCTATGTGGATACACTTACTTATGAGGATGGGTATCTCTCTGCACAATTGGATAATGTACTCAGTGCAGCGATCATTCTTTTTTTATATGAGAGAGGATACCAGGGACGCGCTTTTTTCACTGCACAAGAAGAGGTAGGTAAAAGCTGGCGCTATTTACTTGAGTGGTTCAGAGGACATGATCTCTCAACCGATTCCTTACTGGTACTTGATACCAGTCCTTATCCCGGAAGGGTAGCGGCTGAAGCACAGCATATCGTGTTGAGGAATAGAGATGCGAATGCCAGATTTGTTTCACCATTGACCAAACAGATCGAATCGATTTGTGATGAGTTCTCGATAAAATATGGATATAAAGATGTATTTATAGAAAATCTCAACAGAGAGTTCTTAGCGCAAGGAAAGCCCCTTTATTCTCTGGGAAGTACGGAGATGGGGCGCTTGGCAAAGGCGAGTGATGGTATGATACAGGGAACAACATTCCAGCTTCCTACGACGGGGTATCACACGACAGCAGAAACCGTCTCTCTGGAATCCATTGAGAAATCACTCAAAGTATTGGAAAAACTGTATTTGAAAGTATAAAAAGAAGGAAAGAAGATGGAAGTAATAGGATATATAGAGAGAGTGGATCTTCCAGGACTGGAACTTTTTGCTTTGGATGCCAAGATAGATACAGGAGCGGACAATTGTTCTATGCACTGTGATGACATTGAAGTAGAGGGCGAGAATGTTATTTTTACCCTGCATGATGAAGTACATCCTGCCTACCATGGCAAAAGGCTTACTCTGCCCATATTCAAGATCAAAAATGTTAAAAGCTCCAACGGTAAAAGTGAAGAGAGAATATTCGTGAAATCAATGTTGAAATTGGGCTGTAAAACGTATGAATCCGAGATTTCATTAACCAATCGAGAAAATATGAAGTATCCTATGCTGATAGGAAGACGCTTCCTATCACATCACTATCTGATAGATGTTTCTCATAAATATATTACAAGGGATAAATCATGACCGTTTACATACTTTCTAGAAATACAAAACTCTATTCAACACAAAGGTTGATAGAGGCAGCAGAAGTAAAAGGATGGAATGTACGTGTCATAGATTATTTGATGTGTACGATAGAGATCGTGAAGGGAGAGCTGTTAGTGGTCTACGATGGTGAATTACTGCCGGTACCTGACGCGATCATACCTCGTATCGGGGCGAGCCGAACTTTTTATGGAACGGCAATGGTACGTCACTTTGAAATGATGGGTGCCTTCAGTGTCGCCGGGAACCTTGCGATCGCAAGATCCAGAGATAAGCTCAGAAGCCTTCAGGTGCTATCTACGCATGGTGTTGATATGCCAAAAACAGTGTTTGCATCGAACAAGGCCAATGCAAAAGATGTGATCAAACTCATAGGAGGGACACCGTTGGTTCTTAAGATCCTTGAAGGAACACAGGGTGTAGGTGTTGTACTTGCAGAGACACAAAAAGCAGCACAATCCGTATTGGATGCCTTTTACGGCATGGATGTGAGTCTTTTGGTCCAGGAGTTCATCAAAGAGGCTGGGGGAGCGGATATCCGCGCATTTGTCATTAATGGACAGGTGATCGGAGCCATGAAGCGCCAAGGGGCAGAAGGCGATTTCAGATCCAACCTTCACCAGGGAGGAAGTGCCAGTGCACATAAACTGAGCCGTAAGGAGAAATCTACGGCGATCGCTGCTGCAAAGGCAATGGGACTGGGTGTGTGCGGTGTAGACATGATCCCTTCTGACCGTGGTCCACTGGTGATGGAGGTGAACTCATCACCTGGACTTGAAGGTATTGAGAAAGCTACCAATGCAAATATCGCTGGGAAGATCATGGATTATATTGAAGCCAACATCAAACCGACTGACAATAAAAAACCTCGTCGTAAGAAAGATAATATTGGGGCATAAATGAGCAGAAATCCTTTTATATTGGGTGGAGAAGAGATACCTAGAGGTACACAAAGACGTGTAGAGATAGTCCTGCCAAGTTTTTATGGTACACCTACTTCTCTTTCGGCTTACGTGATCCGGGGTAAAAAAGCGGGTCCAACCGTGTTCATCAGTGCTGCTATTCATGGAGATGAACTGAACGGCATAGAGATCATTCGTCGTCTTCGTAAACTGCATTTGCTTACGAAACTCAAAGGTACATTGATATTGGTTCCTATAGTGAACATTTACGGAGCCATAAACCTTTCGAGGTATTTGCCTGACAGACGTGACCTGAACCGGAGTTTCCCGGGTCACTCCAAGGGAGCGCTTGCCTCACGTCTGGCAAAGACCTTTTTTGAGGAGATCGTATCCAAATGTGATCTGGGGATCGACCTGCATACGGCCAGTATCCATAAGGACAATCTCCCCCAGGTGCGTACCAATGTCAACAATGAACATACTCTAAAACTTGCCTATGCCTTTGAAGCTCCTGTGATACTGCATTCGGAATTAAGGGATGGATCTTTGCGTGCAGTGGCACAGGATAAAGGGATACCGATCTTACTCTATGAGGCAGGAGAAGCACTGAGACTGGATGAAAAATCCATTAAGATCGGTGTTAAAGGCATTATCAATGTACTCAGAGCCAATGAGATGCTGCCGGTGCGTGTCAAAAAAAGCAGCCGTATCAAACCTGTGTTGACAAAAAACAGCAAATGGATACGTGCACACGAAAGTGGTATGATACAGACCATTAAACAATTAGGCGATGTGGTGGAAGAGGGGGATATCATTGCACGTATTCATTCACTGTTCGATGATCAAAGCTATGAAGTGGTGGCGCCATTTGATGGTATTATCATAGGGAAAACACAAATTCCTCTTATTCATGAGGGGGATGCCGCGTTTCATATCGCCGCATTGAAAGATATTCAAATCGCTGAAGAACGTATGGAGCCTTTCCATCAGGATGAGACCCTGATGGAGATTCCAATGGTAGATGAGAGGATCGTATAAACATGACCATATTGATACTTAGGAATGTGATATGCATGAAGAAATCATAGAAAAACTGCGTAAAGAGAATACGCTTTTACGCCAAACCCATACGGAGGCCGATATCTATTATGCCAAGATGAAAGAGTTGGAGATTTATCAGGCACAACTGGTGAAACTATTGACTGAAATAGAGGAAAAATCCCAGAAGGTGATCGTACTCTTTGAGGGAAGAGATGCAGCTGGAAAAGGAAGCCTTATCGGGAGTATATCCCAGTATCTGAATCCGAAGCACTGTCGCTCTGTGGCACTTGGTAAACCTACGGATGAAGAGAGGTCACAATGGTATTTCCAAAAATATATCAAGCATTTCCCACGCGGGGGAGAATTGGTACTTTTTGATCGCAGTTGGTATAATCGCGCCATGGTCGAACCTGTATTTGGATTTTGTACACAGAATGAGTATGAGCTTTTTTTGGATACGGTGACCAACTTTGAAGATTCCTTTACGAAGCACGGTACACGTTTGATCAAGATCTATCTGAGCGTTTCCAAAGAGATACAGAACGAGCGTTTTGAAAAACGTCGGACCGATCCTTTGAGACAGTGGAAGCTCAGTGAAATAGATATGCAGGCACAGGCAATGTGGAATGAATTCACGCAAAAAAAGAGAATTATGCTTGAGCGGACACATACCCCTGAGTCTCCATGGCATATCATCCGGTCAAATGACAAGCATAAAGCACGTATTGAAGCGATGAAGTTGATATTGAGAGAACTTGATTTCAAAGATGAAGATTCCACGGTTGACCTGAAGGCGGATGAGAGTATTCTGGTCTCTGTCGAGGCTGAAATATTAGGTTGATACTCTGATCGAAATGACATCTGAAAGGTAAAATCATGCAACATGTAGAACAGCTGGTCGATACACTGCATCTAGAAGATTTGCAAAACCCTCTACACCCTTCTATTTTTGATGAAAATGATGAATATGATATGCTGATTGTACGTCTTCCAGTCGTTACTGAGAAGCTTGAAGCGATCTCATTGGGGTTTATCATTACGAAGGATACCAGTTATCTGTTTAACCCTGCAAAGAGTGGATTGGAGGAGCTGGAGAGTCGATTTGAAGGACCACATAAAAAGGTAGACACACTGCTGGACCATCTGCTTAAATTTTTTCACTCCTATCAGGATCAGATCTCCGATATGGAAGAGACACTCTATGAAGGCACGGTGAAAACGAACTTTATGACACAGTGGCTCACATTAAAAAGGGATATTCTAAGGATAGAGCGTATCATGCACCGTACTTCAGCTGTCATGCAGGATACGATCAACTATTATGACACAGAAGAGAGTTTCCCTTTGAATCATTATATAGATATACATGAGCATTGTGAACGTATTATGCGCTCTGCAACACTGCAGCTTTCAAAACTCGATTATCTCTATAATTTTTACAATACCCGCACCAATGAAAAGATGAACCGTCTTATTTTTCTTCTTACGATTATTTCAGCGGTCTTTCTCCCGCTGAATCTGATCGTCGGTTTTTTTGGTATGAATACAAGCGGTCTACCATTTACAGAAGGGTCGAACGGTACCTTCAGTGTGGTAGTGGGATTGGTTTTCCTGGTTGTCATCACCTCATTAGGTGTACTGGTCTGGAGGCGTAGAATAGAGTATTCGGAATAAGTGACAGGAGTGTCATTGGTTGAGGTGTTCTACAGCCTTTAGGCTGTAGGACAGTGTAGTCAAAGAAACGGCTATTTACGTATTTGTCCGCTACCGTAAATTTTAAATTTATAGGTCGTAAGCCCCTCTATACCCATCGGTCCTCTGGCATGGAGTTTGTTGGTACTGATCCCCACTTCTGCACCAAACCCAAATGCGCCTCCATCTGTAAAGCGTGTCGAGGCATTGACATAGACAGCTGCGGCATCGATGGCATTCAAAAAGAGTTCAGCGGTCGTGATATTTTCTGTGATGATGGCTTCAGAATGCCCTGAACCAAATCTCACAATGTGCTCGATCGCACCTTCTACACCATCTACGACTTTGATATTTAAAATATTTGCCAAATACTCCGTATCATAATCTTCATCTGTAGCATTTTCTACGTCTATGATATTTTGTGTTCTGCTGTCACCTTTGAGCTCGGTATGTGCTTCATCAAATGCAGCTTTGAGTTGAGGCAAGGCCTCTTGTGCTATCGCAGCATCCACCAAAAGTGTCTCCATGGCATTACATACACCGGGACGTTGTACTTTTGCATTGAGTGCGATCGCTATGGCATTGTCCAGTTTCGCATCTTTGTCGATGTAAGTATGGCACTGTCCTTTATCGTGTTTCACCACAGCGACAGTTGCATTTTCAGTGACATGTCTGATGAGCCCTGCCCCACCTCTAGGGATGATAAGATCAACATATTTATCCATCTTAATCAGTTTATCAACCCCTTCTCTTGAAGCGTCTGGTATGAGTGAGATCAGTGCACGCGGGAGATCGTTCGCTTCTAATACATCTTGAAGTATCTTTGCGATCTCTTCGTTAGAGTTTTGCGCTTCTTTTCCTCCTTTGAGTACACACACATTGGAGCTTTTGAAACAGAGTGCTGCAGTGTCTGAAGTTACATTGGGACGAGACTCGTAGATGATCCCTATTACACCGATAGGGATAGAAACCTTTTGCATATTTAAGCCATCTTCAGTGATCCAACCATCCAAGACACGGCCTACTGGATCTTTGAGTGCTGCTATTTCTTCTATCGCTACTGCCATTGCATCGATGCGGTTTTCATCTAATAAAAGTCTATCCATCAGTGCAGAAGAGAGCTTGTTCTTCTCTCCCGCTTCCATATCTTTTTTGTTTTGCGCTATGAGGTTACTGCTGTTATCTCTCAGTGCCTGGGCCATCTCTTTGAGTATTCTGTTTTTTTCACGTCCGCTGATGGTCGCCAGAACTCTGCTTGAACTTTTGGCTTCTTGTAGAAAATCTTCCATACTTATGCCTTTATATAGCTACAGCAGTAATCTGTAACCGTTTTGATCTTCAGATCAAAAGATGAGTTGGCCGGGACATTGAAACTTTCAGGTGTATTTAATTTTCTAAATGCTGTTTCACCCGGAAGTCTGATCTCCAATTCACCACTCATCATCTCCATGATCTCTGCCTCATTTGTGTCAAATGTATATTCACCCGGCTGCATGACACCCAAGGTCTGTCTCTCTCCATTAGGTAGAAAAATCGTTCTACTGACTACTTTTCCATCGAAATATACATTGGCTTCTTTGATCATTGATATGTTTTCTAGTTTTGTCATTTTATTTCCTTATTTGTTAGTTTTTTGCTTTAAGCTCTTTAGCTTTTGTATAGGCATCACTGACGGCTTCCATCATCCCGTGACGGACATTGCAACGCTCCAGGGCTGCATATCCGGCTGCAGTTGTGCCTCCAGGGCTCATTACACCGTCTTTCAGGATCGCCGGGTTTTCATGGGCTATGAGGGATGCAAATCCTTCAAAAAGACCCTGTACCAGTACCTGGGCATCCGCACGCTTCAGTCCTTGATTGACCGCACCATCGGCCAGACTCTCCGCGATCAGCGCCAGGTATGCAGGTCCGCTTCCGGCTACACCTGTTGCGATATCCAGCTCATTTTCGCTGTTGAGCCATAGACTTCTGCCGATGGAGTTAAAGATACTCAAGGCACTCTCCTTAAGCGCCTCATCTCCTGTGATCGTTGTCATAGATTTTAGATGACTCGCCCCTAGGTTAGGCATCGTTCTTATATACTTTTTTGCTTTGATCTGTGCACTTAGACTCTCTATGGATGTTCCTGCCAGCACAGAATAGATGGCGTCTGCTTCACCCGTTAATTTTGGAGCCAGATCAGGAAGAGAGTAGGGTTTGACACAAAGTACGATGTGCTTACCCGACATATCTTCACTTTCTCCTATCACCTTTGTTGAAACCTGAGGAAGGCGTTCTTGAAGTGCTTGTAACGATTTTTGATTTCTTCCAAGAACCTCTATCTCATAATTTTCGACCAGCCCTTCAATAAGCGCTTGAGCCATATTCCCGTTGCCGATAAATGTTAACTTCATGATTAATCTTTCTTCTTGTGTTTTTGTGTTGTAAAGAGTGTACCTTTATTATGTATACCCTCGATCAAAAACTCTCTGGCAGTTGTCAGGTCATACCCATTGCACAGGAACATCTCTCTTTTTTTACTGATAATATAGTCAGCTGCTTTGAGTTTGGTCACAATACCGCCTGTGGCAAATTGTGAGTTCGGTGTATACTCCTGCTCCAACTCTTCTTTTTTGATCTCAGTAACCACTTTTCTGATCTTTGCATCTGGGTTATCTTTGGGGTTAGAGTCATAATATCCATCAATATCACTGAGGATCACAAGCAGGTCCGCACCGGTATAGTAGGCAATATGCGCAGAAAGCTGGTCATTGTCTCCAAAGAGTTGATCCGGCGTTGTGGAAATATCATTTTCATTGACGATGGGTAAGATATCATTTTTCAAGGTTCGGTCGATAATGTCCTGAAAGATCTTGGTATGTACTCTTGAGTCAAAATCTTCTTCCGTTAAAAGTATCTGAGAAATAGGAACATCATAAATATCAAACTTGTTTTTATAAGAACTCATAAGGATCGGCTGTCCGACAGAAGCCAACACTTTTTTACTTGTAGGCACATTTCTGTTCAACTTCACTGCTGTATACCCTGCAGCGACTGCCCCAGATGTCACAAGAATGACCTCATATTGTTTTCTGGCTTCAGCAATTAAAGAGGCCAGATTCAGCATCCTCTCTTTTGCAATACTTGTTGTCTCTGTCAAGACACTGCTTCCCACTTTAATGACTATCCTTTTCACTTTTCTATTCCTTTTTTTCATTTATTATCATAGCTTTTACTCTTATTGTACTAAAACATTGACCATTTTGTAAAATTTTTATGGTTTTAAAGATCTATTGTCACCATATTTATGGGTTACTATTCATATTTTAATCGGCTTTGCACTTCATCAAACTTCTCAGATATGGAATCCGGGTTGGTCGCTCCAAATCTACTAAAGAGCAAAATGGCTATCCATGAAAAAACAAATCCGGGAAGCAATTCAAAGATTTCAAATATACCACCTTCTAACTCTTTCCAAATGATGACAGTCAAGGCACCCACTACCATACCTGCTATCGCACCGAACTTCGTGATGTTACGGCTGTAAAGACTCAAGATGATAAGCGGTCCGAATGCCGCACCAAATCCTGCCCAGGCATACGATACGAGTTTGAGGACACTGGAGTTCTCATCCGTGGATAAATACCATGCGATAACAGCGATCAAGATCACTGTAGCACGCCCGATCCAGACAAGTTCTTTGTTACTGGCCTCTTTATGCAGGATCGCATGGTATACATCTCTTGTCAGCACAGAAGAGGATACAAGCAGTTGAGAGTCGATCGTACTCATAATGGCCGCAAGGATAGCCGCCAGTAAAAACCCTGCGATCCAAGGGTTAAAAACAAGCTGGGAGAGTAAGATAAAGATCTTTTCACTGTCAGCCAGATCAATACTGTTTGCAGCCACATAGGCAAATCCGAAAAAACCGACGCTTAGAGAACCCAGAATAGATAGGATCATCCAGCTCATCCCGATGGTTTTGGCCTTATGTGTCTCATTTTCATCTCTTATAGACATAAATCTCACAAGAATATGAGGCTGTCCGAAATAGCCTAATCCCCATGCCAGCAGTGATATCACAGAGATAAGAGAGACACCGCTGACCATGTTTAGATGTGATGGCTCTAAAGATTCTATGGCTGTGATGGCACTGGTTATCCCGCCAAGTTCAGTCACGACCACGATCGGTGTGATCACAAGTGCAAGCATCATCAAAATACCCTGGATAAAATCTGTCCAGCTTACGGCATTATAACCCCCTAGAAACGTATAGGAGACGATCACAAAACTCCCTATAAGCAGTGCGTCTGAGTAGGCAATGTTAAAGGTTGCCTCAAAAAGCTTTGCTCCCCCTACAAGCCCAGATGAAGTATAAAGCGTATAAAAAATCAAGATCACGACTGCAGTGACCACTCTGAGTATATGTCCGTTGTCTTCAAAGCGGTTTGCCAGATAATCGGGGATCGTAATGGAATCGTTCAGATGATGCGTGTAGACTCTAAGCGGTTTGGCCACATAGTGCCAATTAAGATAGGCCCCTGTGATAAGCCCTACAGCGATCCAGCTGCCTACGATACCGTCACTGTACATCATACCTGGAAGCCCAAGAAGCAGCCACCCACTCATATCTGATGCACCTGCACTCAAAGCAGTAACACTAGGGTTCAGACCGCGTCCACCCAACACATAATCGCTCAGATCATTGGTTTTAAAGTAAAAATAAAACCCTATAGCCAGCATCACCAGCATATAGCCTATAAATGATATGATTATCTCTATTTGCATATTTAAATCTCCTCGAAATTGATACTTTGTATACCAAGATTTCCGTATCTGTGGTAAGAGTTTGAGATACTCTGCTCTATGAAGTAGTGCATGAGCTCAAGTCTGCCGTGTGATACAAAGTTCTCACTGGCTATATAGATCGCTTTATCAGCAATGGAATTGTAGATAGTGTCGCTTACATTGTCCGGGTGCAGGAATCTTACTCTTTGTGCGTCCGGTATCTTCTTGATCAATGCATCTTCATCATCCCTGGCAAACGTGTCCTCTTGTCCGATAAAAGAGTTCTGTTTGGATTCAAGCCAGATCAGTTCGGCTTTACGGGATTTTCTCGGTATAGAGATATGAAGCTTCGCACCTATCATTTTGATGGCCATGATCGTTGTCAGAATTTCATCAAGTTCATCCTCCTCTTCAAGCCTGAGAAGTACACTCTTCACAGGAAGATAACGGATAATATTGCTCTCTCCTCTGATATGTGCATAGTCATGCTCTTTTAAGAATTCAACCTCATACCAGTGTGTAAAGTGGCACATATGTCGCAATGCCGCTTCACACTCATCATTAAAGACCGTATCTCTTGTGAGAAGTACTCTCATTTGATCCAAAAAACGGCTTGAACATGATTCATAAAGGTTGGTCTCTTGGTAGGTGAGATTCATGAACTGACTGACATAGTTGAAACCGCCTGCTTTTTTACCGCTTCCTATGGCAGATTTTCTCATGCCGCCAAAAGGCTGACGTGTAACGATCGCACCTGTGGTACCCCGGTTTATATATAAGTTTCCTGCGATGATCCGTTCTTTCCAGTAATCCTGTTCCCTTTTATCCAGCGATTCTATACCGGAGGTCAGACCATAGCCTGTTGCATTGACTATATCGATGGCATCGTCAAGATCCTCTGCACACATGACGCTCAGAACAGGACCGAAAAGCTCGTTCATATGACAAAAATCATTTCTCTTGGTTCCCCATCTTACAGAAGGTGTAAGCATATAAGGGTTCCCTTTGTCAACGAAATCCGGTTTCACTAGCCACTCTTCGCCCTCATCAAGATAGGTGAGTGCTTCTTTGAGTTCCCCTGAGGGAAGATTTGACAAGGTTCCTATCCGGTTGGAGAAATCCCATACAGAGCCTGTCTGAAGTGATTCGACGGCTTCCTTGATCGTCTGTTTGAATGCTTCATCCTCAAACAGCTCTTTTTCAAGTACCAGAAGTGAGGTGGCTGAACACTTTTGTCCCGAGTTATGAAAGGCCGATACGACCACATTCTTAATCGCCTGATCCCGATCGGCCAAAGCGGTGACGATCGTCGCATCTTTACCACCTGTCTCAGCACTCAGTGCGATATCCGGACGGGACTTGATGATGTTGTAAGCCGTCTTCTCACCCCCGGTAAAGATAGTAAAGTCGATATCTCTGCTAGGGATCATATGCTCTCCTACCACTGAACCGCGACCCGGGATGAACTGCAGTGTATTTTTACTGATACCTGCATCCCAAAAGCATTGACACAAGCGGTACCCGCAGAGGATAGAGTCTTCTGCCGGTTTTAAGATGACGGTATTTCCTGCAGCAAGAGATGCGGCAATGCCACCCACCGGAATCGCGATAGGGAAGTTCCACGGGCTGATCACCAGGCCAACACCTTTACCGCTGGCTTCGACACCTGTAAGGGCCGATATCTTTGCCACGCTGTAAGGGTAGAAGTTTGCAAAGTCTATCGCTTCACTGACCTCTACATCCGTTTCAGTAAAGACTTTACCCACTTCCGCTGCAGCCACACCTATAAGGTCCGCTCTTGCGACTCTCATCTCATGTGCGACATCCATCAAGATCTTTTGTCTTTGCTCTACTGTCAGTGTTCTCCAGCCATCTGGGTCCTCTTTTGCTGTTGCAATGGCTCTTTTCATATCTTCAGGTGTCGCTTCAGCATAGCGTCCTGCCAGTTTTTTCTCATGGTACTGGCTTTTGTCTATCACATCGACATGCAGATCTCTTTGAACGATCTCCCCGCCGACGACCGGATAGGCGTTAAACCCGCCAACTTCACCGATGTTCTGCCACTTGTCACGGATCTTCTCTGCCCACTCTCTGTTTGGTTCCAGGACAAAGTCTGTATCGGGCTCATTCTCGAAATGGTAACGTTTCAGATCGATCGTCTCTTTGATGATCTCTTTATTTCTATCTTGCGTTCTGTAAGGCTCTTGATCAACGGTCGGCATGAGTGCAAGTGCATCATCGTAACTTTTGACCAATATCTCCCATGCAGGTGTATCAACCTCAAGCCCAAAACTGTGTCGTAAAAAGTTCTGTTCTGCTGTGTTTTCATCAAATCTTCTTACCAGATAGGCTATGGCATTGGTAAAGGTCTCTTTTGTTGCAGTAGGTGCATAGAGGATCACGTTTAAGCCTTGGTCTTTGAGTACATGATAGGCTGCTTCACTCATACCCTCAAGCATCTCTGCAGTGACATATTTTTCTACTTTTCTCTCTTTTGCCAAAAGCATAGCAAGTGCATGGTCAAACAGATTGTGCGAAGCGACACCTGTATGTACATAAGGTGCTACGTCCGGGTCAAGTAAAAAGTTCATCGCTATTTTATAGTTTGCATCCGTTTCTGCTTTCGAAGCGTAGGTGACATTCGGCCAGCCCCTGAGAGATGCTTCGGTCAGTTCCATCTCCTGGTTCGCACCTTTGACGATACGTATCTTGATAGGTGCACCACCGCTTTGGACTCTTTTTTTAGCCCAGGCATATAGATCTTTGATATGCAGCATAGCATCAGGCATATAGGTCTGGATCACGATCCCGGCATGAAGGTTCTTATAGGCATCCATTCCTAAAACCGTTTTGAATGAATCGATGGTCATCTCGATATCTCTATACTCTTCCATATCAAGATTGACGAACTTATAGTGTTCCTTGCCGTCCTTATCCAGATAAGTATTTTCCATAGCTGCACTGTAGACTTTTTGTAACTGCTCGGATATGTGACGGATATTGTTCTCATGGGCATGGGGGATGATCTGAGAAAAGAGGTTTGATATCTTAATAGAAAGGTAATCCACATCAGGATTTTGCAAGAGTTTGATATACTTCTCCACTCTTTTTGCCGCTTCTTCCTTGCTTAAAACGATTTCCCCGATCACATTGATGTTGACTCTGGTACCCTCTTTTTTTCTTTTGTGCATATGCTTTGATAGCACAGGGTCTTCCCCCTGGATGACAATGGCACTGATATCGTTTCGGAGGTATTTGACAAAAAGAGGTATGGAGATGGAAGTAAGATAGATCCCTACATCACGAAAGAGCCAGATCAGTATCTGCTCAAACTGGGAAAAGAAGTCTGTGCTTTTGTATTTTTCAAATATATACTCCAGCTGATCTGCGACCCTGTCTGGATTATTAGAGCGGAAGCTTTGGTCCAGCAGTTCGATAAGGAAAATTTTGTTGACCGGGTTTTTCAGCATTTTTAACATCATATCGTGAAAATCCTGCTCTTGACCCTTGCGTGAAACCTCTATCTTCTTTTGCCATTCATAGGCAACGGCTTTCACATCTTGTGCTATATTTTCTGGAATAGTCAAGTCGTTCTCCTTCTTTTTTATAATTTTTATCTATAGTACTAGCGTTAATATATCAAAATAGTTACGCTTATCCATTATTTGGCTGACCTGCTTTATTGTCTAGAAGATCATCATTGTCTTATTATGTCATGAGAGAATTCATACCTGCTAAGATAAATTATCCTTAATTTTTATCTATGTCTATCTTTTTGATATGCCACAATTATAGTATATATAGATAGAGTTAAATAGTTTTTTATGACCATAGATTATATGTAAATATTCACATTATATGTAAATATTTAACATATTATAGGTTAAATATTTACATATAATTGGTATAATATTAACATATTTATATTACTAAAGACTTAAATAAGTTGTTGATTATCTATAATAAATCATGCTGTTTAATGCTAGGTAGTGTAAAATAGTATAAACAGAGAAAAGGGGAAACATTGGCATTAGTGGATAATAAAAAAGATATATTGCCATTGAGTAGTATTGCAGAACTCTTAACAACCAAGATAAGAACACTGAAGATGTATGAAGAGAAAGGTTTGCTTCCCCCTAAAGAAGAGAATAAAAAGCTCTATTCTATAGATGATGTGAAATTTATTGCTTTTACGCATTATTTGGCCAGTGTAAAAAAAATCAATGCAAACGGTATCAAATATATATTGGAAATGCTTCATACCAATATGGACGAACAGAACAGAGATACCTTTTTGGACCTGGTTGAAAAAAAAATGGAGCAACTATCCGGTATCGACATCAAGGATGTGGAGACGATGTAAAAGCATCGCGAACCGTTTATTGTTTTTGATAGGGTACCACTCTAAAGAGAGTGGCGAAAGTAGGATGGTCTATTACTTTATAAACTCAACAACTTCATCAAAAGGGAGTCTTAACTGTGTGGACTGTTCATTGACTCTATAGCCAAACGGTACGACAACAGCTACCTGGTATTTGCTTGTATCAAGGCCCAATACCTCTTCCACATTCTCTTTTTCAAATCCTTCTATGGGACAAGAGTCGATACCTATAAAGGCAGCAGCAGTCATCATATTTCCTAAAGCGATGTAGCTTTGTTTGGATGTCCATGCATAAATATTCTCATCAGTGCTCAGTGTTTTTTCCAAGTGTTTTGTATAGATATCCATATAGAAATCCAACTGTTCTTGAGGCATTTCACGTCTCATAAATCTCTTTTTAGGCATACCGCTCTCAACCTTGGCATTCTCTATACCGGCAAGTACAATGACCAAATGAGAACAGGAGGTAACCTGTACTTGATTCCAGCAGAAAGGTCTGAGTTTTGCTTTCAGTTCTTCGTTGGTGATCACCAAAAACTTCCATGCTTCCATACCGAATGAAGAGGGTGATTTTCTTCCTGCTTCCAAAATGTAATGTATCTCTTCATCACTGATCTTTTTGTTTTCATCAAATAATTTACAGGCATGTCTGAAATCCATTGCTTTAGTAAAATCATTTTGCATTGTTTATCCTTTTTTATTCTATGGCGATAGGTTATTTTACAGGTTATATGGTATCACGATTTATCTTGAAAGCTATATATAGTATTCTAATGTAAATTACCCTATGATATGTAAAAAAGAAGGAGAAGAGATGCGATATCTATGGATAGTGATGATAGTAGGTTCATTTTTACAGGCTGAGAGTTTTACGTTGGAGAGTGAGACACTCAAAGGACAGCTGGTGAAAGCGCAGGAGTTTGACGGTTTCGGGTGTAATGGGCAAAATATCTCCCCGGAACTGCATTGGAGTCATGCACCCAAAGGTACAAAAAGTTTTGCGGTCACTGTCTATGACCCTGATGCACCGACAGGCAGCGGATGGTGGCATTGGCTGATCGTGAACATTCCGGCGGATACCCACAAGATCGCTGCAGATGCTTCATCGAAGAAAACACTTCCAAAAGGTGCATTGGAAACAACGACCGATTACGGTCATGCAGGTTTCGGCGGAGCATGTCCTCCACAGGGAGACAAAGCACACCGTTATGTCTTTACTGTACATGCACTGGATGTGGAGAGTTTACCTGTCAAGGCAGAGACCAAAAGTGCCGTCGTAGGCTTTATGATCAACAAACATACGATCCAGAAGGCTTCGATGATCTCTTATTATCAAAGAGATTAACTGTTAACGGTTTCCTCTTTGATCCATTGAAGGTACGCTTGATTCGCACCTGACATGGCTACCATGATGATCTCAGGAACATCATAGGTATGCAGGTGCTCGATCTCTGTTTGAATCGTTTCAAAGAGTGACCTTTTGGTTTTCATCTGAAGGCATATCTCCTCTGATTCTATGATCTTTCCTTCCCAGTGATACGCACTTTGTATGGTGGTAGACTGTACACAGCCAACCAGTTTCTTTTCAAGAAGCCCTTGTGTGATAGCATTAGCATTTTCTTTTGAATCTGTCGTGGTAGTGATGATACAATACTCAGAGGCTTCCATTTTCTACCTTTGCTAAAAAATCTTCAACACAAAGTGAAATCATCTGGTAGACTTTTTCAAATCCTTCAAATCCGTTAAAAAAGTAAGGGTCAGGCACATCTTCTCCTTGAAAATTCGCATAATCCCCTAAAAGGTGAACATTGGGAAAACCAAAGGCTTCCATATCTGCTTTGTTTTGTCTATCCATGGCTACCACATGCGTAAAAGAACGGATGTCCTCTTTAGTGATAGGACGTGAGTACTGCTTGCTGATATCAATGGCATATCGTTGAGCGACCTTGATGGAGTTATCGCAAGGTGTTTCACCTTTATGCCAATCACTTGTACCTGCCGAGTCTACGTAAAGATCAAGTTTTTTTGTTTGGGCTATATGCTCTGCCACACCGTGTGCTAAGGGACTTCGGCAAATATTTCCCAAGCATACAAATAAAATACGATTCATTATTTCCCTTTTATTTCTATAGTGTACAATACCAAAAATATCTTACCGAATGGATTAAATACCCAATACGGTAATGAGGATAATTTGATGAAAAGAGCCATAACATTACTATTTTTCATGACCGTCATCTTATCTGCCAAAGATTATACAAAAAACCCGGTAACGATCGAATTTATGGATGCTTTGGTTCAAACCAATGATTTTAAAAAAGCCGATCTTGAGAAATTATTTTCAGATGTCAAAGTCCAAAAATCTGCCTTAGATGTATTTCTTCCTAAAGTAGAGAAAAAAAGAACACACGAACAGATCGCTGCACTTCAAAAATGTTATCCGAAATATGGTGCATGGGATCGTTATGCAAAATACAAAATAAGTGAAGCACGTGTGCAGCAAGGTGTAGATTTTATTAGACGCTATCAAAATATATTTGATCAAGTTGAAAAAAAGTATGGTGTACCTAAAGCGTATATCGCTGCCATAATAGGTATAGAAAGTGTGTATGGCAGGAATGTTGGAAAGTATCCGGTATTTGATACATTGAGTACTTTGGCTTTTGAAAAGAACAGAAGAAATAGATTTTTCCAAAAAGAGTTGATGAAATTCCTGTACCTCTCTAAAACAGAAAAATTCAATCTTAAAAATGTGTATGGATCTTATGCCGGTGCCATTGGTTTGGGGCAGTTTATGCCAAGCAACTATGAAGCTTATGGAGTGGATTTTAATGAGGATGAAAGAATTACGCTTCAGAAACCTGAAGATGCCATTGCAAGTATTGCGAACTATTTGAAACAAAATGGTTGGCGTAAGGGCGAGCCTGTTGCTACCAGAGTAGGCTATAAGGGTATGCGATTTAAAGCTTATGAAACAGGGTATAGAAAAACCTATGATCGAGCGCAACTCAAAGGTATCTGGCCCAAAAAGAAGTGGGATTATTCAGAAAAAGTACGTCTTATCAAACTGAACAGAGAGAAGTATGATGAACTTTGGTACGGAGCAAAAAACTTTTTTGTGATCACCCGTTATAACCACAGTGCCTACTATGCGATGTCAGTACATCAATTGGCGACAAAAATTGCAGCAAAGATGAAAGAGGAATAATATGAAGATCAATGTAATCATTATCGATAAAAAAGGAAAAGACAATTTATATGCCGGGTTGATAGAGCATTATAAAAAGATCGCCAAACCTTTTGCAAAAGTAGAAATTATAGAAGTTTTTGATGAAGAAATAGCCAAAGCACAGGACATTTCACCCGAAGCTGCTCAAAAATCATACACCAAAGCATTAGAAAAGTATTTGGATTCTGGTATAAATATAGCGCTAGATCCTTCTTCTAAAGAAGTAGATAGCCATGAATTTGCAAATTTGCTTAAGGATAGCGTTCAGGTAAATCTCTTTATTGGCGGTGCATACGGCTTTGAGAGGGATTTTTTAACTAAATGTAATAATTCAATATCATTTGGTAAAATTACGCTGTCACATAAACTTGTGAAAGTTGTATTGATGGAACAGATCTTTAGAGGTTTGACCATTAATCATAATCACCCATATCATAAATAGGACAAGGTTAAATGTTAACAGAAATAGAGTTAAATGAGTTTCAAAACAAATTATTGGACAGAAGAGTACAGATAGAAAAAAACCTCAGAGGTACTAGCCTTGAGTTAGAAAGTATGAGAGAACTTGAGTTGAATGATGAAGGTGATTTTGCTGCCGCTTCAGCAGAAGCGGTGATAGATAGTGCAATTTTAGTACAACAACGTAAAGAATTAACCGAAATTGAACTTGCTTTAGATAAAATAAAAGGAGGAGTTTTCGGTATATGTGAAATGTGTGAGGATCCTATAGGCAGACGCCGTCTGGAAGTAAAGAACTTTGCACGTTTTTGTATCACATGTCGTGAGATCACTGAAAAAGAGGCCAAATAGATTTTCTATTTCAAAGCAACCGCTTACGTAAATTCTCTACTAAAGGGAATAGAGTCTTTACGTGATATATAGTTACTCTGCTTGCGTCGCTTACACCATAAGGGGATAAAATGAGACTTGCTCTATATATATTTGTTACTTTTGCGCTTATGGCGCTGGTTGCTGCATTTACCTATACGATCAACCCGGACCATTACCTGATAGAGTTGATGGGAATTAATTTTAATTTCCCTGTAGCGGTATGGATGGTTCTGCCTATGCTGCTTTTATTTCTCTTTACCCTGCTGCATATGCTCATATATGGTTTAAAAAATTATTTTATACTTAAAAAATGGCAAAAAGATGCCGGTACTTTAGAAGATGCATTGTACTGGTCTCTGATCAATGAGCCAAAAGAACAAAAGTACGGCTTGGATGCCGTGAGAAGCTCCGCATCGCTTTTAGGTAAAGCATCCCTCAACATTGCTGACAATATTGAAGGTTTAACCCCAAGACTTACCCGTGTTGTCAATATCATACAGAAAATAAAAAATGGTGAGTATGTTGACTTCAAAGAAGAAAAAATGAGTAAGGTCTTCAATACAGATAACCCGATCTTGACACAGAACTATCTGAACCGTCTGGATTCTGATGATAAATTCATTGAAGATGTACTAAAGTCCACAGCGCAATACCCTGAGGTCGTAAAGGCAGAGGCACTTGATCGTTTTGCCGGTAAAGAGAACTTTGCAAAAGCCCGAAAATATATCAAAGTTTTTGATACGAAAAGCTTTTTTACTATGCTTGAGAGAGTGACTGAAGAAAACAGACTTGAATTTACACCTGAAATACTTTCAGAGTTTGTAGAGGTACTTGAAATGGGGTGTCAAGACTATATTCAAATCGCTTCAGTGACGAAGAAATATTTTAATCCGGATGAGAACCTGGCACTTTTCAGAAGTTACCAGCTTGAAAACCCTAAGGCACAACATGCCTATCTCTATCTTCTGTTCGAATATGAGTTATTGGAGCAGGTCGAAACCTACTTGAACGAACAAGAAGATGATGAATTTATAAAGTTCAGGGCACTTTGGGAGCTGAAACAAGAGCATACAAAATATAGATTAGAAGATATTATCGATATACAAACCATTTGTAATGAAACTAGACTTTACTAAAACCCTTTATGTCTTAGCCCCTCTTGCGGGCTTTACAGATCTCCCTTTTCGTTCTGTTGTTAAGAAATTTGGTGTGGACCTGACCGTTTCAGAGATGATAAGTTCCAATGCACTGGTTCACAATTCCAAGAAAACCCATCGTATGCTGGAAAAAAGTCCTATAGAAGATCCCTATGCCATACAGATAGCGGGTTCTGACCTTGATGTCATTAAGCGTGCAGTGGAAATCATCAATGCAATAGATGGCATCACGGCGATAGATCTCAATTGCGGCTGTCCCGCACCAAAAGTCGTGAATAATCTTCAGGGCTCATCCTTGCTTACAGATCTGCCTCAAATGGGTAAAGTGATAGAGACGATAAAAAAATACTCCAACAAAGAATACACTTCAGTCAAATTTCGTTTGGGTTTTAATGAGAAGAATCATAAAGAGATAGCACATATATGCCAAGAATCTGGAGCAGACTATATCGCAGTGCATGGAAGAACAAGAGCAGGCAGATATAAAGCCGCTGTAGATTATGATGCGATAGCAGAGGTCAAGCAGACCGTATCCATTCCGGTGATTGCTAACGGCGATATAGACTCTCCTGCCAAAGCAAAATGGGTACAGGAATATACAGGTGCGGACGGCATCATGATCGGGCGTGCAGCGGTAGGTAAACCATGGATATTTAAGCAGATCAAAGAGGGCATGGAAGAACCTACCTCCGAACTCATCAAAGAAGTTGTTCTGGAACATTTTGACCAGATGATAAAACATTATGACAAGTATGGAGCGATCATATTTAGAAAAAACCTTCACTCTTACTCTAAAGCAGGGTATCAAGGTGCCTCTGCATTTAGAAATGATGTGAACCGTATAGAAGATCCAGAAGAGATGAGAGCAGTGATAGAAGCATTTTTTTCTCAGCCTCTTCTATAGGAAGTTTGATACAGAACAAGCATCAGTCAAGATTGTTACGATACTCTGAGTATAGCCTGGTTACTGTAAACATGAAGAAAGATGTTATACTTCCAACTTAATTTTTGGAGCAGTGTAAATGATAATAGAACTCATACTTGTTGGTATCTTTATTGGTGGTATGTCAGGCTTTTTCGGTGTAGGTGGAGGAATGATTCTTGTACCTATACTTCTGGTGCTTGGCTTTGACACGAAAGATGCCATTGGTATCTCCATTGTGCAAATGGTATTTAGTTCTGTTTACGGTTCCTACCTGAATTTCAAAAAAGGCACTCTTATCATCGGTGAAGGGGTATTTGTCGGTTTTGGAGGCTTTGTGGGTGGATATATCGGTGGATATGTCACACAGTTCATTTCAAACACGATACTGGAATTTCTTTTTTTGGGCATATTGATATTTGCACTTTCCAGACTTTTGTTATCTAAACATCATGAGGATGAGAGTGCAACGAAGAGCCTCAATAAAGCACTGCTTTTTAGTATCGGTCTGATCATTGGTATATTCTCTATCACGCTGGGTATCGGAGGTTCTGTTATTCTAACCCCGATTTTAGTCGGTCTATTGCATTACCCTATTAAGAAAGCGGTGAGTGCAGGGCTCTTTTTTGTGGTCTTTTCATCCGTAGCAGGGCTCATAAGCCGACTGGCTTCAGGGACGATAGACTTCCACAATGGTTTGGTGGTGGCAGCAGCCTCGCTGGTAGGTGTTGCATTTGGGATATGGCTGAAAGACTATGTGACATCAAAAAAACACAAAATGGCACTTTTAGCACTTTATATGCTTGCATTGGGTATGTTAATTAAAAAAATATGGTTTTAAAGTTTTAAAAGAGGATAAAATTTGAAGAAAGATATGATACACGTTTACGGTGCAAAAGAAAATAACTTAAAAAATATAAATTTGAGCATCCCTAAAAACCAACTGGTGGTCGTGACCGGCATTTCAGGAAGCGGTAAGTCCACTTTGGCGTTTTCCACCTTGTACGCTGAAGGTCAAAGACGTTATATCGAGTCACTCTCTTCGTATGCACGACAGTTTTTGGGACGTGTGGGAAAACCTGATGTCGATAAGATAGAAGGATTGACACCTGCGATCGCCATAGACCAGAAAACGACATCCAAAAACCCGCGTTCTACCGTGGGAACGATCACGGAGATCTACGATTACCTGAGATTGCTGTTTGCACGTGTGGGTGAGCAGCATTGCCATGAATGTGGGAAGCCTATCTCTTCGATGTCCGCTTCGGATATTATAGAAGAGGTTTTGAAACTGCCTGACGGGGCGAAACTTGTGATCATGGCTCCACTGGTCAAAGAGAAAAAAGGTACCTTTGCAGACATGCTGGAATCACTGCGCCACAAAGGATATGTCCGTGCGATGATCGACGGTGTGATGGTACGTCTGGATGACGAGATCGAACTTTCCAAAACCAAGAAACATACCATTAAAGTGGTGATAGACAGGGTCGTTGTCAAAGAAGAGAGCCGTGACCGTATAGGGCAGGATGTGGAAAAAGCACTCAAAGAGAGCTACGGAGAGATGGAGATAGAAGTCCTCAATTTCGAAGAACTGGAACTTGATAGACAGCATATCCACTACTCTGAACATCTGGCCTGTTTTGACTGTAAACTGAGCTTCGAACCTTTGGAGCCGGTAAGCTTCTCTTTTAACTCACCTAAAGGTGCCTGTCCAGCCTGTGACGGTCTTGGGATCCGTTATGCGATAGATCTAAAGAAAGTCATAGACCAGGAACTCAGCATAGACAAAGGTGCCGTGAAGATCATGTATGGCTTTAACAAGAGTTATTACACCAAGTTTCTCAATGCTTTTTGTGAACAAAATGATATAGATATCCACATCCCTTACGGTGAACTTGAGGCACATCAGCAAAAAGCGATACTCTACGGAAGCGGGAGTACGGTAGATTTCGTATGGAAACGCCATAAGCTCAAACGTGAGTGGCCTGGAGTGGTCAAGTTCGCACATGACATGTTCAAAGAGGAGAAAGACCTCTCTGAGTATATGACCGAAAAAGTGTGTGATAAGTGTAATGGGCATAGGCTCAGACCACGCTCTTTAGCCGTGAAGATAGAAGGGAAAAATATCGCAGATGTCATCGATATGCCTATAGAACAGTCCTATGCCTATTTCGCAGATGAGAAGAGTTTTTCTCATTTGAACGAGCAGCAGAAGATGATCGCAGAGTCCATACTCAAAGAGTTGTATGAAAGGCTCTATTTCTTGCACGACGTGGGGCTGGGCTACATTACTCTGAGCCGTGATGCAAGAAGTATCTCGGGTGGAGAAGCACAACGTATACGTATCGCTTCCCAGATAGGTTCCGGACTGACAGGCGTTATGTATGTACTGGATGAACCAAGCATTGGACTGCATGAGCGTGATACGATGAAGCTGATACGTACACTTAATTCCCTGCGTGACAAAGGGAATTCTGTCATCGTTGTAGAACATGATAAAGAGACCATTCATGCAGCAGATTACATTATAGATATAGGTCCCGGAGCAGGTGAATATGGCGGTGAAGTGGTATTTGCGGGTGATGCAAAGAAGTTGGCCAAAGCCAAGACTCTGACTGCAGACTATATGTATGGTAAGAAGGATATCTCTTATTCGCATGATAAGCCTCAAAAAGAGTGGATAGAGATCAAAAATGTGACGATCAACAATATCGAAAAACTTGATGCGAAGATCCCTTTGGAGAATTTTGTGTGTGTTACAGGTGTCAGTGGAAGCGGTAAAAGTTCATTGATCCTTCAAACACTGCTTCCTGTGGCAAGAGAGATACTGAACCATGCCAAAAAGGTGAATAAAGTCGATGGTGTAGAGATCACAGGACTGGACAAACTTGATAAGGTCATCTATCTGGACCAAAGCCCGATAGGAAGAACACCGCGTTCCAACCCTGCAACCTATACCGGTATTATGGATGAGATACGTAAACTCTTTGCGCAAACCAAAGAGGCAGAACTTCGCGGGTA
>JBFEWI010000029.1:0-12546 GCA_041546475.1 Sulfurovum sp. | reverse complement strand
GAGTAATGGAGAGGAGTGATGGCTTAGAGGCATGATTGATATTGATAGTATCACCCTGAATGATAAAGTTTTCATCACCCCAAATGTCTAAACCAAAATTTTTCATAGTAGTGCCTTGTGTTTTATTATGATAATTATAGCAAAACTTAATCTAATCTTACCTATAATATTTCTATGATGAAACAGTTCTTAACCTATGAAACAGACCGGGATCACCTTAAACTTATCTCCAGTGGAGAATGGGTGCTTGGTACTGTACTTCAAATAGAAAAAGAACTGCTCCAGATCCCCTATGATAAAAAGATCGTTTGGGATGTTTCAGCTATCAGTGACTTTGACAGTGCAGGGGTACTGCTTTTTATAGATTATTATGAACGATTACAACAAAAAACAGAGGTTGAGATCGTAGGATATACAGAGAATCAAAAAGACATGTATACACTGCTTCATAGACATATTCCTCAGATCGAACCTCCCAGAAAAAAAGGTATGCTTGAAAACCTGGGGAGAAGAACTTTTGAGATATGGGATGAAATAAAGAGTTTTATTACCTTTTTGGGGCATCTTTTCTATGCGATGTTCCATACATTTGTAACACCTAAAGATATACGTTTTAAAGAGACCATATACCATATCCATCAGTCAGGATACAATGCTCTGATCATCATCGCCTTAACATCATTTTTAGTGGGGATGGTCATCTCCTATCAGGGGTCTGTCCAGTTGGCCAAGTTCGGTGCAGATATTTTCATCGTAGATACGGTCGCGATATCCATTACCAGGGAGTTGGGACCTATGATCACAGCCATTGTGATCGCGGGACGCAGCGGTTCTGCCTATACTGCTGAGATAGGGGCGATGAAAATCACAGAAGAGATAGCTGCTATGCGTACAATGGGGTTTGATCCCTATACATTTTTGGTACTTCCGCGTATCTTCGCTTTAATGGTAGCGCTGCCGTTGTTGATCTTTTTTGCTGATCTTATAGGCATTTTGGGCGGTATGGTCGCTGCGAGCATGCAGCTGGATATCTCCATGGGCCTGTTTATCCAAAGGCTTTATGAAGTGTTGGAAGTGAAACACTATCTACTCGGTATGATGAAGGGGCCGGTCTTTGCCTTTCTTATTGCTGCGGTAGGATGTTTTAGAGGATTTCAAGTCTCTTACAATACGGAGAGTGTAGGGCTTCATACGACAGCATCAGTGGTGAACTCGATCTTTTTAGTGATCGCATTTGATGCACTCTTCTCAGTGATCTTTACGGAGCTTGGATTATGAACACGGTCATTGAGGTACATGATGTCATTACACGGTTTGGTGAAAGAACGGTTCATGACGGGGTGAGCCTTCATATCGATGAAAATGAGATCTATGCGATCCTGGGCGAAAGCGGCTCGGGAAAATCCGTACTGATGAAAGAGATGATCATGCTGCTCGAACCCAGTGCAGGGGAAATAAGCGTTCTGGGAAAATCATTAAGCCGTATAGGTTTTAAAGAGTCACAGGCATTACGCAGTGACTGGGGTGTGCTTTTCCAGTTCGGTGCACTCTACTCCTCTTTGACGATCGCAGAAAATATAGAGGTACAGCTCAAGGAGTATACAGATATCTCAAAAGAGATGAGAGATAAACTGGTACGATCCAAATTGGCACTGGTAGGACTCGAACCTCATGTAGGCAACCTGTACCCTTCCGAGCTCAGTGGTGGGATGGTGAAGCGTGCAGCGCTTGCAAGGGCACTGGCAATGGAGCCTAAGCTGCTTTTTTTAGATGAACCGACATCCGGACTGGATCCCATTGGTGCACGAAATTTTGATGCATTGATTGTGGAATTGCGTGATCTGCTGGGTATCACTGTTGTGATGATCACACATGACCTTGAGAGTATTTTCAGTATCGTAGACAGGATGGCAGTTCTGGCTGATAAAAAGGTTGTTGCACAAGGATCATTGGAAAATGTGTTACGATCACAACATCCCTTTGTAGAAGAATTCTTCAAGAATGAGTACACTAAAGAGAGATTCAAGGATAAGGTGAAAGATGTATAGCAGAGTCAATTATACCATTGTAGGTATCTTCGTACTACTCTTTGGCGCAGGTATGGTATGGTTTGCTTTTTGGCTAGCCAAATATGATCTGCAAGAAGAGTTTGATATCTATAAACTGGAAATGCGTGAGTCTGTTGCAGGCCTCTCCATAGATTCCAATGTAAAATTACGCGGTGTGGATATCGGGAGTGTCAGTGCTATACGAATTAACCCTCAAGATATAGAAACAGTTGAGATATTCGTCAAGATCAAAAAAGGCATACCTATCAAAGAAGATATGGTAGCACGTACCGCCATGTTCGGTGTGACGGGACTTTTGTCTATAGAGATCGAGGGTGGTACGAACGGGGCTAAAACCCTACAACCTACCGAAGACTATATCCCGATTATCAAGACAAAAACTTCCTTTCTTACACAGTTGGCAGGTGACATCGGCGGCGCGAGCGGGAAGATCGAATCGCTTTTAGAGCAGAGTCAAAAACTGCTTTCGGATGAGAACATTGAAACCCTGGGAAAGATTCTTGAAAATATAGAACAGA
Source organism: Sulfurovum sp. (assembly GCA_041546475.1). GTDB lineage: Bacteria > Campylobacterota > Campylobacteria > Campylobacterales > Sulfurovaceae > Sulfurovum. Next base: position 9,959 of record JBFEWI010000029.1, on the reverse strand, counting down.
TGACAGCCAAAGGGGAAGAGCTGGAAGATAAGGTCATAGTCTCTCTGGATGAATTCAGGGAATCGCTGGCAAGCATGAATAGAGATTTCAAACTCATACAGAAAGATTTTGCAGAGATCAAGCAAGTCTCTGTACCTACCATCGATAAACTGATGGAGACGAGTAAGAACTTTAACCGTGTGACACTCAAAGTGGAGAATACCATAGAGAGAGGGGATTATAATCTCAAACAGATCTTTGAACCTATGCTCATAGAGATACGTATACTGACCAATCAGCTTAATACAATGTCGAGACAACTCGAACAAAATCCAAGTGATTTGCTTTTTAAATCCAGAACATTAAGAAAGGGACCAGGGGAATGAGAAGAAGTATACCTACCCATATCGTAGCGATACTAATAGCAGCAGGATCTATAGGATGCAGCAAGGCACCTGTCATTAATGTCTATAGTCTCAATGTGCCCCAGGTTCAAACAGAGACTACCGGTGCCTATAAAGAGAAAAGTATCAAAGTGACATTCCCGCAAAGTATCAAAGAACCGATGTCTGAGAAGATGCACTTTTCCTATACAAAAAATGACAGAGGGGTCTATCAAAATTCCCAGTGGTCCAATCATATGAGCAGGCTTTTGCAAGGTACGTTCATAGAAGTGCTGGATAACAGCAAACGCTTTAAAGTTGTTCTATCGGATATGTCAACCCTTGAAGAGAACTATAGATTGGAAAGTAATATCTTTGATTTTGAACACCAGGTACGAGGCAGAGACTCTTACGCGGTGGTCTCCATACAATTCACCCTTATCGATGCAGACAGGGGCAGACTGGTAAAAAGTAAAAGATTTTCTTACAAAGAACCTACCCCAACCACAGATGCCAAAGGCTATGCGATCGCAACCAACAGCGTGATCGCCAAACTCAGCCAAGATCTTTTAAAGTGGCTTAAATAATATTGATACACCTGATTTATTTTATTTAGACCTAAAGTGAAAAAATTTAATAATATCAGGAATTTTGATTAAAAATAACTTTTTGTGCAGTAAAAATTGTTTATTTAAGTTAATTGATATTACTATTTATAATATTAATTATTCGATAGTATTCAAAAAAAGGAAAAATATGATGAAAAAAACATTCGTGGCAGCTGCACTTTCAGCACACTTGACAACACAGCTTTTTGCCGGAGGAGATATCGCTCCGGTTGAGGTACATGAACCGGTTTTAGAAGAAGCAGCGCATGCACACCATGAAGCGTCAAAGTTCTATGTGGTCGTTGGAGGTATGATGCTACTTGGAGATGAGATTCAACATGGCGAGGCACTTCTTGACGGTGATGATGAGTATGGTTACGGTTTTGGTATCGATATAGGGTACAGACTGGGCAATGGATTTGCAGTTGAGTATGACTATACTTATGGAAAGAATACGGTGTATGAGATCACAGCACATGAAACAGTAGAAGCGACATCAACATACCACACATCTGCATTAGATATCGTTTACACGTATGAAGCGACACATAAGCTGGGTATTTTCGGTAAGGTAGGATATGAGTTCGAGTGGGAAGAGATCTCAGAACTTAACATCGATGAGAGAGAAGATGATTTTGTATTTGGTGCAGGTGTTGAATATGCGCTCAATAAAAAGTATAAACTGCTTGCCGAGTATGAACATTCACTGATAGAGGGACCGCATGGTGATGCTATCCTTGCAGGTATCATGTATAACTTCTAAGATGTAAAAACTGATACGAAACCTACGGGTTTCGTATCATCATTTAGAGTTCATTGATGGCAATGACTTGCTCTTCTTTACTTTCAAGATCTTTTATCCATACAGTTCCATTCTTCAGTTCATCTTCACCGATGAGAACGGCATATTTAGGGTTGGCCTTATCGACACCTTTCATATGGCTTTTAAAACCTTTGGAGTTGTACTCAACCGTCACTTTATCCGTAAGACGTTTTTTTGTTGCAAGTTTGAGCAGTGATGGGACAGCATCTGGGGTCATCGCGCCCATATAATAACCCTCAGCCTCTGTTTCAGGCATTTTCACAAGTTCCATAATACGCTCGATACCTAGAGCAAATCCTACTGCAGGAGTCGGTTTTCCATCCAGGAACTCAACAAGCCTGTCATAACGTCCGCCACCTGCGATAGCACTTTGTGCACCGATCTCACTGCTAACAAATTCAAAGGCTGTTTTTGAGTAGTAGTCCAAACCTCTTACAAGGTTGTCATTCACTGTGTATTGAATACCTTCTTGATCCAGCAATTCTTTAAGCTTTTTAAAGTCCGGGTCACACTCTTCACAAAGATAGTCTTTAAGTTTAGGAGACTCTACAAGCAGTGTTTGGCATTTATCATTTTTACAGTCAAGGACACGGATAGGATTGGTTCCGATTCTTCTGCTACAATCTTCACAAAGTTCCTCTTTGATTTCAGTGAACGAGCTAACCAGTGTCTCTTTATACTTTGGCATACATATTTTACAACCAAGTGAATTGATCTGTAGTTCATATCCGATACCCAATGCATCGAAGATCTGTGCGATCATGGTGATGATCGTAAAATCCTCGTAGACAGATGCCTCACCGAAGCTCTCGCATCCAAACTGGTGAAACTCTCTGAGTCTTCCTTTTTGCGGCTTCTCATAACGGAACATCGGTCCATAGTAATAGAACTTTTGTTTGACCGGTTGGCGGTCAAGCTTTGCAGAGATAAAGGCACGAACCACACCTGCTGTCCCTTCAGGACGCATACAGACATCATTCTCACCTTTATCGATGAACTGGTACATCTCTTTGCCTACGATATCTGAGCTCTCTCCTACTGAACGCTTAAAGAGTGCGGTCTCTTCTAGAATAGGTGTTTCAATATATCCATATCCGTAACGCTTTGCAATACTTGAAGCAGTGTTGATGATATGTTCAAAACGTTCGCTCTCTTCAAAAGTGAGGTCTTTCATTCCACGTAGCGGGTTGATCATAGTGTGTTCCTTAAATAGTCTGTTATTTGTGTGTGTATGGTCTCTATATCTTCTGTCGCATCTACAAAAAGATGGGGGATTCCCAGTTTGAGTATGCTCTCTTTCATATGCTCCTGTACCTTTAAAAGATACTCCAAGCCTCTAAGCTCAATACCATCTAAGCTTTTTGCAGAGGTGCGTTCTTCCAGTGTCTTCATATCGGTCAAGAACAAGATGATCTTCTCCGGGAAATGGCCCTCCAGTGCGAATCGGTTCAGACTCACAAGTTCATCAAAATCAAAGTCACCGTTTGCCAGTGCATAGCCTATACCGGAGAGAAACCCCCTGTCAGAGATGATGACCTTATGTTGATTCGGAGAGATCACTTCCTGGTAGTGTTCCGCTCTGTCTGCCAAGAAGAGCAGAAGTTCTGCACGCTTGGAAGCCAAGGAGTCAGAAAGGAGTATCTCTCTGGCCTTTTTACCGAATGCCGTGCCGCCTGGTTCATGTGTGATGATGATCTCAGGGTGTTTCTGTGAGATGAGCTCGATCTGCGTACTCTTTCCACACGTGTCTATACCTTCAAAAAGTACATACATCAGAGGACACACTTTATGAGTTTAAATGCTTCAGCAGGCACAAGATGCGCTATCTTCCCATCGAAGTTTAAGATGGAACGCACCACTGATGAACTGACAAAGGCATGCTCCAGGCTCGGCATAAGGTAAACGGTCTCTAACTCTTTTTTAAGTGAGGCATTGGCATAGCCCATTTGAAGTTCATACTCAAAGTCACTGACGGCTCTCAGCCCTCTTACAATGATATTTGCATCTAATTCATCTGAAAGATCCACAAGCAGACCCCGAAATCCTATAACTTTTACTGTAGGGAACTCTTTTGTGGCCGCTTTAACCATATTGATACGTTGTTCAAGTGTGAACATCGGTTTTTTGGCCTCTGAGTCTGCTACGGCGACGATGATCTCATCAAACATGTGAGATGCCCGACTGATAATATCTATATGCCCATTGGTTATAGGATCAAAAGTTCCGGGGTATATTGCACGTCTATTCTCACTCATGTTCACTCCATCTTTCATATAGATTATTGTCAATACCTAGCACATCGTACCACTTTCCTATGATAAACTTCTCCATATCTTCCAGAGAAGATGATTCAGAGTAGTATCCCATCACAGGCGGTGCAATGATGACCCCCAGCGTGGCCAATTTTTGCATATTTTCCAATGCTATGGCAGAAAACGGTAACTCACGGGGCGCAAGAAGCAACTTTTTCTGCTCTTTGATCGCTACGGCCGCAACACGTGTGGCAAGGTTGTCACTGATGCCGCAGGCCACCTTCGCCAAGGTGTTCATACTGCATGGAATGATCGCTGTTGCATCCACTCTGAATGAACCCGAAGAGACGGATGCCGCGATATTCTCGCTGGCGTGCAGAGTCACATTTTTGTTTTCAAAAGACTCTACAGTGAGGGCGTTATCGGAAACGATCACATGTACATCGATGTGTCCGGGTAAAAAGTCAACAAACTTCTTCCCCAATTGTACACCACTTGCACCGGTAATTGCCACAACGAGTTTCATACTATGCCTTAGTTTTTATAAAAGGGATTATAGCAAAAGAAATTAAGAGTTTGTGATTCGGTAGAAAGATCGGATATTATGGAGCGGGCGAACGGGTTCGAACCGTCGACCCCAACCTTGGCAAGGTTATGCTCTACCACTGAGCTACGCCCGCATATCAATAATATGTATAAAGATGGTTTGTTAAAGTGGAGCGGGCGAAGGGATTCGAACCCTCGACAGCCTGCTTGGAAGGCAGGAACTCTAGCCACTGAGCTACGCCCGCATTTATGTATTTGTATAGTGGTACCCCGGGTCGGATTCGAACCGACACGCCCGAAGGCAGAAGATTTTGAGTCTACCAAGTCTACCAGTTCCATCACCGAGGCACATACGTTTGAAACGTAGATGGGATTTTACTCCTTGAGAGCTTAAAGAAGGGTTATATATGACAAATATCATCAGATAAAATCTTTATAGATCGTCCGATCAAGCCGTTAGATTTATATTAAGAGTGTAAAATGGAGTGTAAAGCAACGCTGGGAGTTAGATATCATGAAAAAAGTAGTAGTGATCGGTGGAGGATATGGTGGACTTAGAGCCATCGAAAAGCTATCGAAATATGAAGATATAGATATCACACTGATCGATAAAAATCCCTATCATTATCTTCAAACCGAAGCGTATGGCTATATTGCGGGTCAATTTGACATGCATGATGTTGCGATCGATCTGCACAACTGGTGTGAAGGATTTAAAGAGAAGGTAGTGTTCATCCATAAAGAGGCGACTTCTATCGATTTTGAGCGCAAGAGCGTACATCTGGACGGGAGAGATCTCTTTTATGACTATCTCATTATTGCTACAGGGGCAAAAACGAACTTCTTCTCTTTTATCGAAGGACTGAGAGAGAACAGCTTTGGGGTGAAAAACCTGCAAAGAGCACACAATTTCAGAATAAAGTTTGAAAATATTATCTATAGAAAATTGCAGCATGAAGAGGGCTCTAGAGAGGGAGAGCTCAATATTGCGGTTGGAGGTGCGGGACTGAGCGGTGTAGAAGTCGCTGCAGAGATGGCCTACGTACTGGACAATTACAGTAAAACGATCGGGGATACAGCAAAAGAGATACATATCTATCTTATCGATGCAAGTGATACCATACTTCCAGGCATGGGCCAATACAGTATTGACAATACCAAGAAGAGATTGGAAGCACTGGGTGTCAAGATCCTCACAAGTACATTTATCAACACGGTTGACGCGACACACGTACATTTTAAAAATGGTGAAAAGCTTCCCTACAGTTTCATGATCTTTACAGGCGGTATCAAGGCATCATCACTCAATGATACGATAGAGAATGAGAAAAACCGTATCAATCAACTCATTGCCAGTCCAGAACTGAATGTTCAAGGCAAAAAAGATGTCTTTGCTATAGGGGACTGTGTGGAGATCAGAGACTCAGAAGGTAACATTTTGCCTCCCACGGCACAAATTGCTGAAAAAAGTGCAGAGTATGTAGCCAAAACCATCAGGCAACGCATAGACGGTGTACCATCTCAGCCTTTTAATGCCGATGTGTCGGGTGTTTTTATCGCACTGGGTGGAAAGTATGCGGTAGGTGAAATGTTCAAATATATTAAAGTGAAGGGGTATATCGCGTATGTACTGAAAAAAGCGATTACCTATGCCTATTATCTGGGACTGCGTTTACGAATCAATACAGGGTTTAAAAACCGAATTAGATAGAGGTCGTTGATAGAGCACATATACTATTCTGTTTTTTTATGAAGATAAAATATGTCATTTTGACCCTTTTTTATAGGGTTTTATTTTAACTTGTTATAATATCTTCATTATTTAATATTAATTTAGGAATACCATTGAAAATCACAATTATTATCACGGCTATACTTTTTATCTATGCTGCATTTTCTACGATCTTTCATGAAACAGCATTGGTAGGTGATATCGGAAAAAAAATAGGAGAGACCAATCTCTATCTGTTCGGTTACCTGGCCTATATCAATTTTTTTGTTCTGTTTTATCCTCTCTATAAACTCTACAGCGATCCCCGTGTAAGAAAAAATATCGATTTTTATTTGGGATGGATGCTTTTTTTCATCGCTCTGATACTCTTTAGTGCTTTGGTACTGGAAGGGCAAGACAGAGGGTTCATAGGTACTCAGATCGTGGAGTTCCTCTACCCTCTTATCGGAAAAGCAGGACTCTGGTTGTTTTGGTTGATGGTCATGGCGCTCTCTTTGGTGTTCATCATCGATGATGACTTCGACTTTTCCAGGTTTAAGATGGGTAAACCTGGGGTTTCACTCTCATTTTCATGGGTAGGAAGTACGTTCTCTATGCTGGGAAGGGCTTTAAAAAAGGTATTTAAGAATCCTTTTGATTCCCCTTCTCTTGAGGATGAAATGATGCCTGTACTGGATGTTGCAGAAGAGAAGCCAAAGAGAAGATCTGTGAAAAGAAAACCGGATGCAAAAAAAGCTGCAACCAAAACAGAGAGAGTACCGGAAGTTGATGCAATGGATGATCCTGTACTGAATGAAATACTCGAACTTGAACATGAGATGGAAACGAGTATTGCTGCAGAAAAAAGTGCCAAAAGTAAGTCCCATGTAGAGATGATCGATGAGTTGGAAGAAAATTCCAAACTGATGGAGCAGATAGATAGAGGGAAAGTTGTCAAACCTAAAAATTTCAAACTGCCTAAACTGGATTTTTTACAAAAAGCACCCAAAACGACAAAAAAGGTAAATGAGGGTGAAATTGACAGGAAGATAGAAGAGCTGCTCTCAAAATTGAAACAGTTTAACGTAGACGGTGATGTCGTGCGTACCTACAGCGGTCCTTTGGTCACCACCTTTGAGTTCAAGCCTGCACCCAATGTCAAAGTCTCTAAGATCCTAAACCTCCAGGATGACCTTGCTATGGCACTTTCTGCTGAAACGATCCGTATACAGGCACCGATTCCCGGGCGTGATGTTGTGGGGATAGAGATACCAAACGAAACGGTCGATACGATCTACCTTCGCGAGATACTTGAGAGTGACCTCTTTAAGAACTCCAGCTCTCCTCTGACGGTGGCTTTGGGTAAAGATATCGTAGGTAAACCGTTTATCACCGACATTAAAAAACTTCCGCACCTTCTTATAGCGGGAACCACAGGTTCTGGTAAATCTGTCGGTATCAATGCGATGATCCTTTCTTTACTTTACAGGAATGACCCTGATCAGTTGAAGCTGATGCTTATCGACCCCAAGATGCTGGAGTTTTCGATCTATAACGACATTCCGCACTTGATAACACCGGTCATTACTGAACCTAAAAAGGCCATTGCCGCACTTGCCAACATGGTAGGAGAGATGGAGCGTCGTTACAAATTGATGGCAGAGAACCGTACAAAAAATATAGACAATTACAATGAAAAAGTAAAAGCCGATGGGTCTGCAGAGCCTTTCCCTTTTATTGTGATCGTCATAGATGAGCTGGCCGATTTGATGATGAACGGCGGTAAGGAAGTAGAGTATTCTATTGCAAGACTTGCACAGATGGCAAGAGCGAGCGGGATACACCTTATCGTTGCGACACAGAGGCCAAGTGTGGATGTAGTAACAGGACTCATCAAAGCCAATCTTCCATCTAGACTGAGTTACCGTGTGGGACAACGTATAGACTCAAAAGTGATCCTGGATGCATTGGGTGCAGAGAGCCTGCTTGGACGTGGTGATGGCCTCTTTACACCTCCTGGTGCAACAGGATTGGTACGTCTGCATGCCCCATGGAACAAAGAAGAGGAGATAGAAGAGGTTGTTGAGTTCCTTAAAGCCCAGCGTGCACCTGAATATGATGAAAGCTACCTGGTTGCAGGCGGTGTCAATGGAAATGAAGGAGAAGAGGGTGATATAGAACTTGATCCTCTCTATGAAGATGCAAAGGCAGTCGTATTGACAGATAAAAAGACATCTATCTCCTACCTGCAGAGAAAACTACAGATCGGATATAACCGTTCTGCAAACATTATAGAACAGCTTGAAGCGATGGGTGTATTGAGTGCACCAAACGCAAAAGGTAACAGAGAAATCGTCTAATTTCTCATTTGAACCTAAAAAGAGACTTAAATGGTCTCTTTTCATGTAACCATACGATACAAATATATTATCTCATTCATATCTTCACCTTATAGAACACCAAATCAACGATTTTTTTGTTAATATACAGCACAAAAATTACACAGGAGACCATAATGGCCTTATTAGAAGAGTATAAAGCACATACGGCTGAGCGTGCTGAGTTAGGTGTTCCACCACTCGCACTTACTGCTGACCAAACAGCACAGCTTGTTGAGCTATTAAAAGCAAGCCCGATCGCTGATGTCGATTACGCAATGGATATGTTTCAAAATAAAGTACCTGCAGGTGTGGATGATGCAGCTTACGTAAAAGCAGCATTCCTAAACGATATCGTACAAGGTAATGTAACTTGTGATGCTATCGATGCAGTTAAAGCATGTGAGATCCTTGGATCTATGCTAGGTGGATTTAACGTTACTCCACTTGTTGAAGCACTTAAGATCGGTGGTGAAGTTACTGATGCAGCTGCTGAGCAACTTAAAAACACGATCCTTGTATATGATGCATTCAACGATGTTAAATCAATGATGGATGCGGGTAATGCAAAAGCTAAAGAGATCGTAGAGTCTTGGGCAAATGCTGAGTGGTTCTATAACAAGCCAGAGATGGAAAAAGAGATCACACTTACAGTATATAAGATCCCTGGTGAAACAAATACGGATGACCTTTCTCCAGCATCAGTAGCATTTACTAGAGCAGATATCCCGCTTCACGCGAACTCTTTACTTGTGAACAGAATGGATAATCCACTTGAGACTATGGATGAGCTTAGAAAAAAAGGTAACCCGCTAGCATACGTTGGTGATGTTGTAGGTACAGGTTCATCAAGAAAATCAGGTATCAACTCAGTACAGTGGCACATGGGTAGAGATATCCCTGGTATCCCAGGAAAAAGAACAGGTGGTGTTGTTATCGGTGGTATCATTGCTCCGATCTTCTTCAACACTGCAGAAGATTCAGGATGTATACCGATCCAAGCACCAGTAGGTGAATTGGAGACTGGTGATGTGATCACGCTTAAGCCTTTTGACGGTGTGATCGAGAAAAACGGTTCAGTAGTATCTGAATTCAAACTTGAGCCAAACACGATCCCTGATGAGATGAGAGCAGGTGGACGTGTACCACTTATTATCGGTAAAGGGCTTACAGCAAAAGCGAGAGAAGCACTTGGTCTTGGTGCATCAGATGCATTCATGGCACCTGAGCAACCAGCTGACAACGGTAAAGGGTATACTTTAGCACAAAAAATGGTTGG
>JBFEWI010000251.1:0-1982 GCA_041546475.1 Sulfurovum sp. | reverse complement strand
TTATAGATCAAAAGCTTACTGGTATATTCAATGCTGTTTCACCCAATCCTGTTACAAATTATGTTTTGACCAAAGCATTGGGAAAAGTACTCCATCGTCCTACTATTCTTCCTATTCCAGAATTTGCTTTGCGTATCATGTATGGTGAAGCCAGCTCTGTCCTGACAGGTTCAAAAGAGGTCTATCCCACTGCACTTCAGGAAAAAGGATTTGTCTTTGAATATACAGATATAGAAAAAGCACTAAAACATCAGTTAACCTAGTTTTTACAACGAAATGACATTATGAGGCTACGAATAACAACACTTTCTTTATAAAATAAATAAAAAAGTGAGGTTTCCGTGAAACGTGCCATTGTATTAATGAACATGGGTGGACCCAATAACTTGGATGAGGTAGAAGTTTTTTTGAACAATATGTTCAACGATAAACGTATTATTTCGGCTCCAAAGCCTATACGGAAGATGATAGCAAAATTTATCACATGGAAGAGAAAGGAAGATGCCAAAAGCAATTATGCTGCTTTAGGAGGTAGATCTCCCTTGGTAGAGTATACAAAACAACTCATATTAAAACTTGAAGAGGGTATTGATGCTACCGTACATATGGTGATGCGTTACACCCCTCCTTATTCACATGATATACTTCAAGGGCTTAAAAATGTAGATGAGATATATGCTATCCCTCTCTATCCACATTACTCAAGTACAACGACACTTTCAAGTATGGAAGATCTTGAAGAGAGTATCAAAAGAGAAGGGATCAAAGCAAGGATAAAAACACTTGATAGTTATTATCAGCATCCTGATTATATTGCAGCAACGGTAGAAAGAATCAAAGAGGCACTTGGTATAGATAATCCTGAAGAGTTTGAGTTGGTTTTTTCTGCACATGGTTTACCCCAAAAGATCATAGATAAAGGAGATAATTATCAGCGTCATATCAAGTACAATGTATACCATGCCCGTAAAGCATTGCTTGAAGCAGGTATTCAGTTTCATAAGACCCATCTTGCTTATCAGTCAAGACTCGGACCACTGGAATGGATCCGTCCATATCTTGAGGATAAGCTCAAAACTCTGCAGAAAAGAAAGGTTATTATCTATCCGATAGCCTTTACCATCGATAACTCTGAAACAGAGTTCGAGCTTGATGTAGAGTATAGAGAGATTGCTGAAGAACTTAGATTTGAGGAGTATCGTGTGGCTAAAGCACCTAATGACCATCCATCATTTGTAAAGTGTATCGCAAATATTTATGAGAGTATGAAAGCTTCCTGATGATCGAGTATGCAGTAGTTGGTTCGGGTATCGGTGGCAGTAGTATTGCTGCATACCTTGATGCCAAAGGGTATGAGACTGTATTGTTTGAAAAAGAACCCTATCTTGGTGGATGCAGTTCGACGTTCAAGCACAGAGGCTATCTGTATAATACAGGTGCCACAACTCTTGCAGGCTATGAAGAGGGGCATATTGTAAAATCAATGTTTGACAAGATAGGCTTTACGCCTGAACTGATCGTCACTGATCCTTCTATCGTCATTATACAAAATGGAAAGATCACACCACGTTATTCAAAATTAGAAGATTTTCTAGAGGTACTTGAGCAAAACTATCCTCATCCAAAAAACCGTGAATTTTGGACGCTGGTCTATAGACTAGGAAAAGAGTTTTATGCTCTGCATGGACACTACTACTCCAACCGTTCACTATGGCGTAAAGTGATCTCATTGACAAGTTTTCTGCCTCTGTTAGTAAAATTTCAACGTTACTTACGGACCAATGCCTATGATTTTATCAACGATTTTTATGGAGAGATTTCGCAAGAGTATCAAAATTTTCTAGAAGCACAGATCCTTATCGTTGCACAGGCGCATGCAAAAGAGATCAATTTTTTTACGGCAGCACTCTCTTTGGGATACACGTTTAACGAAACACATTATGTGCCCGGAGGATTTGGAAGATTGTTTGACCATATGACAG
>JBFEWI010000223.1:0-2459 GCA_041546475.1 Sulfurovum sp. | reverse complement strand
GGACTGGTCGGTGCAGATATACAGACGGCGATGCAAACCCCATGGGTTCTAACGCTCTTTGCTGCGATGTTCGTCGCTTTGGCATTCTCTCTGTTCGGATACTACGAGTTAGGACTTCCTGCATCATGGCAATCTAAATTGAGCAGTGTCAGTGACAATGCACAGGGTAAGGGTATTGTGGGTACGTCTATTATGGGGCTACTCTCTGCACTGATCGTCGGACCGTGTGTGGCACCACCGCTTGGCGGTGCGGTACTCTTCATTTCCCATACGGGTGATGCACTGCTGGGTGGATCAGCACTGTTTGTCATGAGTATCGGTATGGGTATGCCACTGCTCATCGTAGGACTGGGTGCAGGTAAATTTATGCCAAAACCTGGTGGATGGATGACTGCGGTTTCTCAAACGTTTGGTGTGATGATGCTGGGTCTTGGTATCTTTATGCTTTCACGTATACTTCCAGAGAGTCTAACAATGATATTGTGGGCATTGTTGTTGATAGGTTCAGCACTCTATATGGGAGTATTTAACCCTAGCAGTGCAACACAGGGCGCAAAGAAACTCTTTCAACTCTTGGCTATGGTGTTTTTACTCTACGGTGTATCACTTTTCATCGGTGGGATCAGTGGTGCAAGTTCAATGATCAGACCGTTTGAAAAATTTACACAGGTGAATATTCGTACAGCAAAGAGTGTAGCTATGAATGCGGATAAAGAGAGTCACAGAGGCTATAGTATTGAGCGCCTTATGAAAGAAGTACGTGAGTCAGAGAAACCTGTGGTGGTAGACTTTGGCAAAAAGTCCTGTACTGCATGTACGGAACTCGAAGAGATCACATTTCCAGATCCACGTGTACAAGAACATCTTAAAAATTTCACGTTTATTAAGATAGACCTCACAGACAATACGGATGCTGATAAAGCACTGCTGAGGAAGTTCGAACTTTTCGGTACACCGAACATCATCTTCTTTGATAAGAACAACGACTATTTGCCTGAGAAGTCTTTAACCGGGTTTATTCCTCCTGAAACTTTTGCCGCACATTTGGAAAGTATTCCACAATAATCCAAAGCGTTGTTCTTGATACTCTTGGGGTACGTATTTACCCCACTTTCCTATACCTACAAATCATCAAATGCATTGAATGAAAAGAAATAAGATTAAACTTTTTGCTACAGGTTAGTGCATTATTCAGCTATAATGTCATTATCACATTGTGAGTATATCACAATACTGAGAAACGGAATAACACACATGAGTGAAAAATCAAAAAACTTAACGATCAATATTGGTGAGATAAATACCCTGGAAGTCTCCAGAGATACGGATTACGGCTTATTTTTAGAGGCAAAAGACGGCAATGAAGTACTGCTTCCTAATGTCTATGTCATGGAAGATGAGATGCCTATTGGTGCACTGATAGATGTGTTTGTCTATACAGACAGTGAGGACCGTCCTGTAGCGACCACCAAAATGCCCTATGCAAAACTTGGAGAGTACGGTTATTTTACGGTCGTGGACTATAAGTCTTATGGCGCATTTGTGAACTGGGGACTTCCCAAAGATCTTTTTGTTCCACTTTCCCAGCAAAAAGAGTATTTTAATATCGGTAAAAAGTATCTGTTGCGTGTCTGTCTGGATGAGCAGACGGGTCGTCTTTACGGTACACAGAAGATAGGCAAATACTTCAACAGAGATATGAGCGGTCTGCATCAAAACAAAAGCCTGGATGCCATTGTTCTGGCCAAGACACCACTAGGATATAAAGTCGTAGCGGATAATCAGTATGAAGGGATGCTTTTTGACAATGAGATCTTTGAAGAGATACGTGTAGGTGACCGTAAAAAAGTCTATATCAAAAAAGTAAGAAAAGACTATAAACTGGACCTTTCGTTACAGCCTATTGGAAAACAAGCGACGATCAGTGTGGCTGAAGGGACTATCCTGCAACTGCTGAAAGAAGCGGGTGGGACACTGCCTTTTACCTATAAAAGTGATGCAGAAGAGATTAAAAAGGTCTTTGGCATGAGTAAGAAAAATTTCAAACGAACGCTGACAGAACTGATCGAAGCCAAAAAGATAGAATTGCTGGAGGATGCAATTGTTTTGTTGTAGTGAACTTAGTATAGAAATCTTAAAGGAGATATGATGGAATTAAAGGATGTTTTGAAAACTGCGGCTTCAATAATACAATGCAATGGCGGTGATGCAACCGCAGGACTTGATGAAAATGATATCGTTAATGCGCTCAATACCCTTGTAGGAAATGGAGCAGGAGGACTTGACCTTGTGAAGTTTGTAGGTGGATTGTCTCAAAACGGTTTGGGTGAGATCGTAGGTTCATGGCTAGGCAATGGTGAAAACAGATCCATTTCCATAGAACAGATCACGACACTCCTAGGTTCTGAAAATGTGGCTTCTTTTGCTTTAGAGCTTGGAATATCACAAGAGAGTGCAGC
>JBFEWI010000199.1:0-3085 GCA_041546475.1 Sulfurovum sp. | reverse complement strand
CGATGAAGTATTTGTTGGTTCTTGTATGACAAACATCGGTCTTTTCAGAGCAAATGCAGAAGTACTTAGAGGTGAAGGACAAGTAAATACCAGACTTTGGATCTGTCCTCCAACGAAAATGGATGAGAAGACACTTACAGAAGAGGGGTACTATTCAGTATTCGGAATGGCCGGAGCACGTATCGAGCCTCCTGGATGTTCTCTATGTATGGGTAACCAGGCAGCTGTTAAGCAAAATGCATGGGTATTCTCTACATCAACAAGAAACTTCGACAACAGACTTGGTAAAGGTTCTCAAGTATACCTTGGTTCTGCTGAGCTTGCTGCGGTGGTTGCACTTAACGGTAAGATCCCGACAGCTGAAGAGTACTTAGAAGTAGTTTCAAATAAGATCAAGCCAGAAATGACTGATAGTATCTACAAATACCTAAACTTCAACAAGGTTTCTAAAGAAGACCTTGAAGCGATGGTTGAGTAGTCAACTTCACGTTTCTTTACTTTCCTACCTCTTGTAGGTAGGAAACTTTACCCTTCATTTAAATTTCCCCTTTTTACTTATATCGAATACCCTGTCTTTTTAAACATATTAAAATAATTTATTAACTTATAATATAATTAAAATTAATGTTATATTATTTCTGTTACAATTTATATGCGTCACAAATCATCATAGAAAGGATTGAAAATGGGTATGTTAATGATTGCGATCGCTATAGGTTATTTTGGCAGTATACTGACTTTTATTATCATGGAGGAGGCGTCGTTAAAAGACTCTGATTTTTCTGATATTAAGGACGCTTTTACAAAAGAACTTAGTTTGGATGAGAGTTTATCAAAATATGGTACCGTTAAATATATGGCTATGTATGTTGCTATTGTAGCGATTATTGGAGTGGTAGTTTCTACACAGATCCTTATACCAAATGGCTTTGGCCTGGGATTTAACATGGCCTATGTGTTTTTACCTTCATTGATCGGGTCACTGATCATTTTGCTGGTCAAATGGAGATTTCAACCTCTGCTTAAACTCATTTCTTCATTTATGTTCGGTGCAGGATATATAGGCGCCTCTGCATTTGCTGTGGCTGCTTCCTATCTTTTAGTGGCTTAAAATGCTTTAAGGATATCCTCGAACTTTTCGGGGATACGACAAGGTTTTCACTCCTCTGCACAGATCAGAACTGCTCCATACCAAAGGGTTGTATTTGGTGAAAATACCTTATGTCTGGATTTACCAGAACCTATGATATTCAAACAGTCAAAGAAGGGCTGGAGGATTATCTTACACCGCAAAAGCGTATCAGTGTTGAGATAGTTAAACAGAGCTAGGTATCTGAGATCAAGACTATTAAAGGCTCTCTTCTCAGAAAAATATTCACAGCTGTCTTAGAGTGATGTATCTTTTCCCTGACATCCAGTATTGATACCAAAGGGTAGATACAACGGACACCATCCTGTCACAGCGGTAAAGAGTAAAATACCACCAATCACATCAGCAATGATATTGCCATTCATCACGCCCCATGCTACAATTGCCAAACCTATGATCAGCCTAATGATCCTGTCGGCTTTTCCCATATTACATTTCATGTCTATCTCCTTCTATTTTGTATCATTATGACATAGTTGTGGGGAGTAAGTGTGTAGTAAAGTGTGTATCATCTTTATATAGATAAGCAGAGCGACTGTTCCTGTTTTATCGGTATCGGAACTACTTACGGTTCTGGGTTTAAGATCTCTTTGTAAGATTCAGGTATTTTGGAGACCCTGGTCCCTTTCATACATACCAGAACGATCTGCATACTGAAAAGTAGTTGATCTTTTTGGTTGGAGATCTCCTGGAGCATCGTGATGGAGGCCTTTTTAGACTCTATTATGGATGTGGTTACCGTGACGGTATCTCCGAACAGTGCGGGAGATATAAAATCAGCATGGATGTTTTTTACCACGAAATGGTATTCTCCTTGAATAGGACTGGCATTTTTGGAAAAAAACAGTTCCGATCGTGCTCTTTCACAAAAATTGAGATATTTGGAATGGTAACAAATACCGCCTGCATCTACATCTTCGTAGTAAATCCTGATTTGCACTTTACAACTCCCTAAATTACGCTGTTTCAAAGCTTTTAAGATAAAAACGTCACCTAAAACGGTCATTAAATCTTTTGAAACTTAAAGCTGTTTTGATGATATGTCTTTGTATTGTACAAAAATATTTTGAATCAATATATCAAAGTTCTATTATATAAGTACAAAGAGCTTTCAAAAAAAGATAATGAAAGACATTGTTTTAGTCTATTTGAAAGTTGACTTTGTAAGATAGCGGAACAATTAGCACTGCATGTATGTGTTACTGTATTTCAGCATTAGCGATCGGTTCGGATCCTCTTTCTTTGCCCTTTAAAACGCATCATTCCGTATTTTTATTGTCCTATCCCCAAATACGGGATAGGTACTCTTTGAGTGTATTGTGCAGACTCTCTTCCCCACTCTCATTCCAGTGCTCAAGCAGTAGCTTTTTTTGCTTCTCAAACGCAAGTGCCTGCTCTTCGTAAAATACCTCCGCATCGTGGTAATCTTTGTCAGCAAGCAACGCTACGATCGTTGCAACGCGTGCATAATAAAGCGGGATCATCGTATTGAGGATCTTGAAACGCTGTCTTTGTGTATTATGAAACAAGATGGCGTAACGGTAGACGATACGGACCCAAGTGTCGGTCGGTATGATAAAAGGCTCTTCTTCCGGTTGTGAAAAAAGTTTCTCAATGATTTTAAAATCGGATTCGTCAATATTCTCTTTCCATAGTGTTGCAAAGTTGGTATATCCGAGTCGGAAATATTCGATCAGCGACGTGGTATCAATATTGAAGGCAGGTGGTTCCTCACTCTGAACTTCTCCATAAAATTCGACCTCTTTACTTTCGACGGATTTCAGCCAGTACTCATCGTAATACTCCATCAGTGAAAATATCGTGCCAACTACCTGCTGGAACATGGGGCCAAGGTCTGAAGAGGGGTCCTTTTCACCGTGAATTTTCACTCCAAGTCGTGTCTGGCAGATTCGGAAATCCGAAATCATTGCGGTG
>JBFEWI010000008.1:0-18912 GCA_041546475.1 Sulfurovum sp. | reverse complement strand
GCACCATTGGAAGAGATAGAAAAACTGGAACAACTCAGAGCCCTCTATCATGGCTATGAAGTTGCTATGATAGAGGTAGAGACAGAGAGTTTTGGTATAGACACCATGGAAGATTTAGAAAAAGCCATTAAACACCATCGCTTATGATGTCTAAAACAAAAGAGAAATTCCTCTTTTGTTTACGATGATCTAGCCTTTCACCGCTTTTCCAAGATCCCACATTGGCAGAAAGATACCTAAAGCCATAAGCAATACCAATCCCGCAATAAAGAACATCATAATAGGCTCTATATACGCTGAAAGGTTATCGATCAAGTCCTGGAATCGCATATCATAATACTCTGTCACTTTATCCATCATAGCATCCAATTGACCACCCGCTTCACCTGCTTTTATCATTTGAAGCAGCATATTTTCATACAGGCCGGTCAATTGGAAAGCTTCAGCCAGACTCATACCCCGACCGATATTTGCATTTACTGTCAAAAGCTTTTCTTTGATCACTAAATTATCAACCATACCCACAGCCGTCTCCAAAGCTTCAGAGACTGGAATACCTGATTTAACCAACTGGCCAAAGACCAAATTGTATTTGTGCATCGTAGAGAGGAAGATCGCTTTATTGATCAAATAAAACTTAGGATGGATCATCATCTTATCCATCTGGTATTTGAAATCTTTATTGGTTTTATAGAGATATTTCACAGCAAAGATGGAAGCAAACAAGATAAAAAGGATCAATAGCCCATAATTGTTAAATGCCCATTCCAATTTAAGAAGTATTTGTGTAGGAATTGGAAGTTCAGTTTTAAATTTGGCAAATATATCTTTAAATTTTGGTACAACCACCATGATCAAGATCGTAAATGCAATAGCCATTGCAGCTAATGTAATCAAGGGAGTTCTAATAGCTTTTTTAAATTTTGCTGTATTATCTCTAATCGTTTCAAGTATATCTGCAAGCTTGTGATAAGACTCAGAAATATTACCCGTTCTCTCTCCAAGGTTTGTCATAGCGATGGCAACATGTCCAAACTCTTCTGTATAGGGTTCTATCGCATTTGAAATACTGTTACCGGAATTAATATCTTTATTGATCGTTGTGTAGATCTCTTTAAGCTGTTTATTCTCTGTATTTTCTGCAACTTCCAGCAATGTATCATTGATCGGGATACCCGCGTCGGTCATAACGGCGATCTGTCGTATCGTTGATATTTTGTCGTTAAGCGGTATTTTTGATTTAAATGATTTTTGTAGTCCTGAGAAGAGTTCAGATAAACTATCCTCAAGAGGCGCTGATGTTTCCATCGCCTTCATCACCATTGACATAGGGAATTTTTGTTTGGCAAGGTTTATGGCTGCCATTTTATTACCGGCTTTCACCAGCTCCTGTCGTTTTTTACCCTTTTCCATAACTGTTACATTAAAATATTTCATCTTATAACCTCGCTACTCTATAAATTTCTGCAATGGTCGTTTTACCTTCCAATGCTTTATGGACACCGTCTTCAAACATCGTAATGAATCCTTCTTCCTCAGCCTGTTGTGTCAGTTCTTCTTTTGATGCATTGTTTGCGATCATACGTGACATCGTTTCACTGACAGTCAGAACTTCAGAGATCATCTCCCTTCCTGCATAACCGCTGTGTCCACACTCTTTGCACCCTTCTCCTACATAGAAAGTAGGGTTTTCTGGAAGGTACTCTTCTACTGATTTTCTAAGTGTTACATCAAGTACCGTCTCTTTTTTACAATGCACACATATTTTACGGACCAGTCTTTGTGCCTGTATCGCAACCAATGCGCCACTGACAAGATACTCTTCAATCCCCATATCTAAAATTCTGGTAACCGCAGAGATCGCATCATTCGTATGCAGTGTAGAGAGAACCAGGTGGCCTGTCAGTGCTGCTTGAATGGCAATTCGTAATGTCTCCTTATCCCTGATCTCCCCGATCATGATCTTATCCGGGTCCTGTCTGAGTATAGATCTAAGCGCATCAGCAAATCCCAGTCCAACATTTGGATTGACATGTACTTGCTGCAAACCACCCATCTGGTATTCCACCGGGTCTTCCACGGTGATGATCTTATCTTTTACATCTTTTATCGCGTTAAGTGCACCGTAAAGCGTAGTCGTTTTACCAGATCCGGTAGGTCCTGTAACAAGTACGATACCATAAGGTACCTTGATCGATTCAGAAAATCTGTCATAACAGAACTTGCTCATACCTGCATCTTCCAGCTTGATCATCGCTTTGGACTTATCCAAGATACGAAGAACGATCGACTCACCAAATATCGTAGGTAGCGTTGAAACCCTGAAGTCAAAATCTTTTTTTGCTACTGTTGCTGAGAACCTACCATCCTGAGGCTTTCTTTTTTCAGCAATATCCAGATTCGAGAGCAGTTTCATTCTTGAAGCCAATGGATTGAAAATATCTTTATCAAATGTAAAACTTTGGCGCAATATACCGTCTACACGGAACCTGACAATACAGTTGATTTCCATCGCTTCAATATGGATATCACTGGTACCAGCGAAAATAGCTGATTTCAATATCACATCGATCAGCTTTAAAACTGCAGGTGATTCATCCGCATTATCATTCGCCTTTCCCTCTTGTGCGAGATCCTTACGAATATCGCCAACCAGCCCCTTAATACTCTCATTGATCTCCAGACGTTGTAAATGCTGATGGATCTGTGATGGTTTAGCGATGGCAATACGTATAGGTTTTTTCGGGAAAAGTCTTTGTATAGCATCTTGTGCTGCCATATCAAGCGGATCGTCAAACACAATAAGGACATTCAGATCACTCTCTTCTATAGGAATAATATTATATTTGAGCAGTTGGCTGTATGAAATTTTTGAAAAGAGTTTCATATCTATTTCAACATCATCCAGGTCCAAATATTCTACATGCAGTGTTTTTGCCACCTCTTCTATGATAGGGACAATGTTTATACCTTCGATCTTTTCAAGGTGTGACAAGGTGATCACACCTTGTCTTATCTTCTTGGCCAGAAAGATCTCTACTGTATGAAGATCTGTCATCTCTTCAGCTAATAGGTTTGCAAAGGAGATCTTTTTGGGTGGTCTGCTTTTCACCAATGTAGAAATCGCCTCTTTTGTGATGAGATTTTCTTTCAGCATAATTTCAATGAGTTTTACCATTTACCACTCCCTGTCTATACTTATAAAGTATAACATAATACTCGATTTAATTTTATAATTTATCATTTTCAATCCGATATAATAATTTTTTTGCTTCTTGCGATTCTGACTGTTTCAAATAAGCATTTAGAATAGACAAGGCTTCATTTTTATGACCCAATTTTACTTTTGATTTGACAAAAATAAGTAAACTTTCCTCCTTACTCTCATCCAGCTTATTCGTCTGCAATGCCCAATATTCAGATTTTTCATAATTGCCGTTCTTATAATAGCTTTTCGCTAAAAATAATGCATCGTCTATGTCATGTGATTCAAAAAAACGCCTCTCTACATCTTGATATCCCGAAACACTGGTAGAATCAATGATCTCTAAATGTACTTTTTCCCTTGTTCCGGCCTCTTCCACAGCAGGGGCATCATTTATCTCATCAAGTATAGGAATATCGACCAGTATACTATCATCGCTCTTTACCGTCTTCTCGGCCATCTCTATGACATTCTCTTTTACTTCCAATGTATCCAAAGCCCCATCAAGAAGAACACTCTCTTTGAGTTTCATCTCAACAGACCTTATAGATCCTTCATCTTTTTCAAGAGACTGGTTAACGTTTGATCTATTGAGATAGTTTATCAAAGCACCATTATTTGTTTGAAAAAAAATAATAAAAAAGATTAGAACAACAAGAATCCCAGAACCTATAATCCAAGGCTTTAACTTTTTCTTCCTATATCGTTTCCACTCCTCTTCTAATTGTTTGATATCATACATGAATGTATCCCAACTTCAGTGCTGCCATCTCAATAATTCGATCTGATATCTTTGTATAGTTCACCTTTGAGGGTTCGTTTTTATCATAATATTCACAGATTTCAAAAATAGTGAACAGAAGTTTATTACACTCTCGATAATTGCCTTTCGTATATTTATGAATACGTTTGATATTCTTTGCTTTGATACTGTTTGCTATTTCAAAAAGATTCTTCTTGAGAAGTTTTTTATGTATATAGGCAGTTTGATCCTCTTTTGTAGCATTTTTAAGTTCAATCACTTCCCATATACGAGATTGAAAGTGTTCCTTGGCCACAAGATCTTCATCATCTGTTTTATGTAGTGAAACGACAAATTTTACTGCACGGCTGTCAGAAAGAAGGCGGATTTTTTCCATCATCTCAGGACTGTACATTTGTGCTTCATCAAGCATTATAATGATCTCTCTTTTGCCTCTAAGTTTTCTACAAAAATCCACCAAGGCAGCAAAATTTACTTCTGTATGCCTTGGTAGGTCTTTTTTTGTTAAAACTTTGAAGAGTTTTTTCATAAACTCTTTTTCATTCATGGTAGGTGTGTCAAAATAGTGAATTTCTTTTTGGTGTTTAAGTTTATCCTGGACACGTGTGAGTAAAATACTTTTCCCCGTACCAGGTTTTCCAAAAAGCAAGATCATCTTCAGAGGCTTATTCATGCTATGTTGCAGTTGCTGAAAAGCCGTGACTGAAGAATCTAGATCAATGTAGTCGTCAATATCTACCGAATCAACGAATACATTTTTAGCAGCTTCATATCTACTTTTCATTTAACTTTGAATATCCCAAATCTTTTAATGAAACAGATTTAGAATTTTTAATAATATGTGGTGTGATGATGAATACCAACTCTTCCACTCTATTAATTTTCTCTTGGCGTTTAAATAAAGTACCCAACACCGGTATATCACCTAGCAAAGGTACATGATTATCTTCAAATCCTTCTTCACTGGTTATCAGTCCACCAAGTATTGCATGCTCTCCATCTTTTACTTTGATCACAGAAGCGATCTGCTGTTTGACCAAATCCGGCGGGATCGTTCTTGATCCGGCACCTGTTGAAACAGTTCCAACCGTATCTGAAACAGATGGGTTGATCTTTAATGTGATCATTCCGTTACTATCGATTTCAGGTGTGATGTCCAGTAAAACTCCCGCAAAGACAGAATCTACAACTTCACCTTCTGCTGCAACAGCACCACCCGTACTTGCTGCCGTACTTGAAGATTTGATCTTATAGAAGAGCTCTTGTCCAACACTGATCAGTGCAGGCTGGTTATTCAGCGCCATCACACGAGGACTCGAAATAGATTTCACATCTCCCTGTGTCGACAAGAACTTTACTACCTCAGTTACATCTGTACTTCCTGTAGCACTGAAAAGTTGTGCATTACTTGGACTTGTATCAGGCGCTGCAGTATACTCTTGAATACCCTCTGCTGCATTATCAAATCTAAATTCTGATATATTTTTCTGAGCCATAATAATACTATTGATCGTTTGGTTCTGTAAACTATAGAGTTGAGACCAATCCACACCTGTTGTGGTACTGTCGTCAAAAGTTACACTGAGAATACGTATATCGATCAATACTTGTGATTTGATCTGTTTTGTAAGTTCATGTACATATCTGGCCACCCTATTGATCTGTCTGTCTGTACCTGTCACTGTAACCATACCGGCTTCCGGGTTTACAATAGGTGCTAATGGATTATATTCCCACACTTTGCCATCCGGTCCAGTCCACGTATTACCATCTCTTGTATAGTGAGTACTTCCATCAGCTGCACCGATCAAGATACGCTGTATCTCTGCTTCAACCGTTTTCCAAAACTGGAACTCATCCGTACTTTCTATCTCTATACCTGTTTTAGATGATGATTGGTTCCCATTCGCACCACCGCCTCCTTGCTGAGCAGAATCTTCACTACCGGCAATAGTTACATTAGAAGTACTTACACCTTTTCTCTGGCCGGAAATATAATGAATACGAAATGTACGTGTGATCAAATATGAGATCGTCAGTTTATTTCCATTGAGTGTATAATTCAAGTCATTGTCTTTAAGGACAGTATTTAAAAAACCTTTTAATGTACTGTTTTTCAACTTAACATAATAAAGATTATTATTCATCCGTAATTTAGCAGCATCATCTTTTACGATCACACTTAAACCACAAGTATCAGCAAGATTGTCAATGACATCCCTGATCGTCAATTTACTGTCTATCGTCACACTAAATAACTTTGTAGAACAACTGCCTGCTGAGAGATTCTGAGTCAACCCTAACAGCATTGCAAATACTATAAGAAATTTTACCCCTGATGTATGTATATTTTTCATTCTATTACCTTTCTTCCAACTTTATGAAATTATCTCTTTGATCACTCAGAAATAATTTTTTAATGTGATTTTCATTTCGAAGTACCACACCTCTTTCACCTATATATTTTAATGTATAGCCCATGATGCTATCATCTAGACTTTTCCATGAATCATTAATATACGCCTTGCCATTCACAATAGCATGCAGTACTAGTTTTTCTTCACTTTTATCAAGCTGTGCAACTTTCGTCACATTATCCTCTTCTTTTAGACGTACAAATGGGTCTTTTGTACTCTCTAAAGTGGCTAAGTCTACACCTTCACGCTTTTCATGTATTTTTAGGATCATATCCTGGATCTGTTTCACAGATAGTTCCGCATTCAAGCACACTGTCAGTGGTAATAGTAATAAAAATAACTTTTTCATTAGTGATTTATCCCCCATACTGAAATATTAATATCTGCCAATGTATATGATGAATTAGTATCTGCAACCAATCGAGTCTCAAAGATATCTGTTACCAAAACATTTTGCTCAAGTTCATTCATAAACTTCACAATATTTTTATAAGGTCCTTTACATCCTATGCCTATTTCCAGTACATGGCCAAAGTTTCCGGTATTTTCACTGACATACTTATTCGTAATATACTCCAGTTCAACATTTTGTACCTCTGCCTTATGTGTCACTGAATTTAGGAATATAGACCAACTTTTTTGATTGAATAACATATCAGACAGTTTTTCTAAATTCGTGTCTATGAATTTGATCTTGTTTGTTATATCAACGATCTTTTTCTTCTTTACAACGATATCATTATCAAATTTCTTCACATAATATTCACGATCACCGCCAACTGTAATGGAGTTAAGATAGATGTTATTGTCTTTTATACTTTTCTGTATACTTTTTTTACTTCGTTCACTTTTTTTATAGAGGCCTTCTGTATAAGGTAATAGCAGCTCATACCCAAGATATGCGATAACAGCCGCCAGTCCTAAGATCAATACCCATTTTTCACTCTCTTTTTTAGGAGCAAAATAGGTATCTAATGCTTCTAATTTATCTTCTAAATATTTCATCTTAATACCACCTTTAACAGACCTGTATAGTAGTTACTATTAGGATCTTTTTCAATTCTTTCGATATCTATTTCAATGATCTCATCAAAATGGGTATCGGACATATATTTGATCACTTCTGTAAACTTTCTGTCATCTGAACTAAGTATGGAAAGCCTCAACGTATCTTTCTCACTCTCTAACATCCCTACATGCACATCGAACTTATCAAGCTCTTTGGCAAGCGTATGATAGATTCCTGATTTAAGACGATAATTTACTTTTTTATCGTAAATAGAAGTAAGCATCTTTGATTTTCCATCATAGGTATCTGATAATACTTTGATCTTGTCATCTAATACCTTGATCTGGCTTTTCTTCTCACTAAGTATTTTTTTATACTTATTCGTTTCGGCTGTAAGTTTATTGTTTTCAATCGTTAATGCATAGATTTTTGCATCATTCACATACGAACCTACCAGGTAGACCAAAGGATATGCCAAACTCAGAGCAATGGCAGCAGCCGTTGAGATAATGAACTGACCACTTGCTCTATTGACAAAAGACGGTGCACGAGGATACGAAGTTAAGTTGACTAAGACTGACTCATCTTCCATATAATCAAATGAACTTAGAAGCATCAAATATTGTAATTGATCCGTATACCATTCATCGCTTGAGACATTATAGTTGAAGTTAAAATCTGATGAGTGCAAGCCCAAATAGTTCTGACTATAATCATCTAATCCAATAATAGGCCCTTTTTCACTTCCTATGAACAATTGATCTATACTATCTAACTCAAATGCTCTCTTTACATAAATAATAATGTCATTAATGGTGATGAAGACTTCAGCAAAGATCTTCATAAAACTTTGTTGATAGTCACTATTTGTAGTTTTAAGGCCTTCTGATTCTAGTACGCTGTAAAACTCTTTTTCATCAACTTTTTCCCCTATCGATTCACAATATTTATCATAGATTTGTTCTAAGGAGAACTCTATGGATTTCGAATAGAGATATTGACCATTCTCATACACTGTCACAAACGCATCATTTTGCGTAAAATAAACAAAACAATGTGCTTTATTATCTTGCAGTATTTCTTTTTTATACAGTGGTTTATAAAGAAGCGGTGCAGGGACAATGAGGTCTATATATTTTGTTTGCTCTTTGATAGGGAGATAGAGTTCATCCAGTGACTCTGGTTCAGCCACAAAAATATGATATTCCCTCTCCTCTCCTGAACTTTCAACTTCAACCGAAGAGATCGTATACGTATTAGCCTGATCTAAGCCTAAATCTTCATAAGCTTTGATATCGATGATATCTGCAATATCTTCTTCTGGTATATTTCTACTTATATTGACTTTCGTAGTAATAATATCTTTATTACTCACATAAGAGGTAATAAAGTTTGAAGTATTGTAGGTGAGCTTATCTAAAGGTTTAAATAAATCATTTTTAAATGCATAACTTTTGCCTGTGTATGCATTAACCGTAACAACATTTTTTACAGTCGATTCTGACGATTTTTTTTTCAAAAACATTTTAAACTTCCTTCCTTGTTGACCAATTATATATGTTATAATATTAAAACAATCTTACAAAATGTAAAACTTTCTGAAAATATAACTTTTTTTAATTCTTTATCTTGGATTTAACCGAAAGTGCTGCTCTATAGGCTATTAATAGGGTTTATAAAAATAATTTTTCTCAATTTTAAATGATATAACCAAACTCTTCTAAGCCATCTTTGTTTTTACTCCACCCTTTTTTAACCGCTACATGAAGGTCTAAAAATATTTTTTTACCTGAAAAGAGTTCCATCTGTTCACGTGCAAGTTTTCCTACACGCTTGATCCCAGCACCCTTTTGACCTACGATCATACCCTTTTGTGTCTCTTTTTCAACCACGATAGTGGCATAGACTTTATCCATATTGTCACTCTCATCGATCTTTTCGATGGTGACATCGCTCTCATAAGGTATTTCATCACTGAGGTTCTCAAAAATAGATTCACGGATCAATTCCTTATAGATATCACGTATATGTTCTGTGGTAAGGATCTCAGGATCATAAAGAAAAGGAGAGTTTGGCAGATGCTTGCATATCTCATCAAGCAGCTGTTTTTTACCTACTTTTTTATTGACAGAAAAAGGAATGATCGCTTCAAAATGGTCTTGATACTTCTGATACTCTCCCAGCTTGGCCAATATATCACCCTGCTTGACATGATCGATCTTGGTGAGCACAACGATGTGCTTGACACCTTTGGATTGAGTCAGTTTTAAAAACTTTTCATACTCTGTAAGCTTATCTGTAACGGGTGCAAGGAAAATGATAAGATCACTGTCCCCCATCGCTTTGAGTGCTTCATCCAACATAAATTGATTCAACAGTCTCTCTTTTTCATGAATCCCCGGTGTATCCACAAAAATGATCTGTGCATCATCATGCATGACGATAATATTCATACGTTTCCGTGTGGCCTGGGCTTTCTTTGAAACCATGGCAAGCTTTTCGCCAACGATATGGTTGAGCAGTGTACTTTTCCCCGCATTGGGTCTTCCCACCACAGCAACAAATCCCGCTTTTGTATCTACTTCCTCTTTTTCATGATCAAACATTCATTTTCCTTTTAAGTGACCCGTTGCTTTCGCCTGCTTCTAAAGTCCTATCTATAATATATAACGGGTTGCATCTTCATCTTCAACCACTCTGCTTATCTTCTCTTCTACCAATGCTTTATCCACATGGAGTGTATCACCCTTGTGTTCATCTGCAGAGAAACTGATCTCTTCGAGGATCTTTTCCATCACTGTATGTAGACGTCTTGCACCTATGTCTTCCGTCTTTTCATTGGCAAGTAGCGAATAGTGCGCGATGGCCCTTAGTGCTTCCTCATCAAAGACTAACTCCACACCTTCGACCTTCATCAAGGCTATGTACTGTTTGATAAGCGCATTCTTTGGTTCGGTCAAGATACGATAGAGAGTCTCTTCATCCAAACTGTTAAGCTCGACACGAAGCGGAAATCGTCCTTGGAGTTCTGGCATCAGATCGCTGGGCTTACTCACATGAAATGCACCTGCTGCAATGAAGAGAATATGGTCAGTATTGACCATACCCAACTTCGTATTGACAGCGGAACCTTCCACAATAGGAAGCAGGTCTCTTTGCACACCCTCTTTACTGGGATCTTGCCTGCTTTGCGAGTTGGAAGCTACAGCGACCTTATCTATCTCATCGAGAAATACGATACCGCCCTTCTCTACCTTTTCAAGTGCCAGAGATTTGAGCTCTTCTTCATCCAGAAGTTTTTCACTTGCCTCAGATGCCAAGATCTTCTTGGCATCTTTCACCGTGACCTCTTTCTCCGGACCTTTCTTACCCATACCTCCCAGGACTTTTACAATAGACTCTTGCACCTGTATCATCTGTGGGGGAAGTCCCTCTTCTGGCATCGTAGGAGTGTTCGGTACTTCCACTTTGATCTTGAGATGGTCTAGCTCACCTTTAGCATACTTCTCCTGCATACGTGCAAAAGAGGCATCATACTCTGCTTTCTTCTGTTCTCTTGCACCGGCTGGAAGTGGCGGAAGCAGTTTTTCTATGATCTTGTTTTCTATATAGTTTTCTATCTTCTCTCTGTTTTTTTCGTTTTCACTCTCACGTACCAAAGTCATAGAGGTTGCAGCCAGATCACGTATCATCGACTCGACATCTCGTCCAACAAATCCTACTTCCGTATATTTACTGGCTTCTACTTTGATGAACGGAAGATTCATCATCTTGGCCAAACGTCTGGCGATCTCAGTTTTACCAACACCAGTACTACCTATCATCAATATATTTTTAGGTGTCACATCCTGCTGCATTTCCGGAGTAAGCTGCATACGTCTGTAACGGTTTCTCAGTGCTACGGCGATCGTCTTTTTTGCTTCATTCTGTCCTATAACATATTTATCCAGGTAAGTGACTATCTCTTTAGGTGTTAAATTATCCACAACCCTTCCTTACAGTTCTAATATTTTAATATTCTTATTGGTATAGATACAAAGTTCACCAGCCACTTCAAGTGACTCTTGCACCAGTGTTCTTGGATCAAGGTCTGTATGTTTGTCCAGAGCACGTGCCGCGGAGATGGCATAGTTACCGCCAGATCCTATTGCTGCTATTTTCCCGTCTTCTGGTTCTACCACATCACCCGTACCCGAAAGAATGAAGATATGTTCCTGGTTCAGTACGATCATCATCGCTTCAAGCTGACGGAGATGCTTGTCTTTTCTCCACATTTTGGAAAACCCTATGACAGACTTGAAAAGATCGCCTCTTTTTTCGGCCAATATGCCTTCGAACATATCAAAAAGATTAAATGCATCGGCCGTACTTCCGGCAAATCCCGCCAATATTTTGCCTTCATGCAGTGTACGTATCTTCGTGGCATTCCCTTTGAGTACCGTATCCCCGAAGGTCACTTGGCCATCACCGCCTATGACTGCTTTGCCATTACTTTTATACCCCAGTATCGTAGTTGCGTCAAACATGACTATACACCTACCACTTCTACTTTAAGTGTCGCATGGATCGCATGTCCGAGTTTGGCATCGACTTCATGTGTCCCTGTCGATTTGAGTGCTTTTTTGAGATTAATATTTTTTTTATCCAGTACTATATTCAATTGTGCATCTATGGCGTTTGATATATCGGCATTTCCTACTGAACCTTTGATACCAACCGGTGCCAATGGTTTTTCAACTTTAATGGTTGCTGCTTCAAGTGTTACTTTTTCAGCTTCCAGTCTGGCCAATTCCTCTTTAAGCTTTCTTGCCATCTCCTCTTGTTCGGCTTTCCAATTTTCTACCACTTCAGGCGTTGCCAATTTCGCTAAACCCTTTCCTATAAGGAAATTTTGTCCATAGCCATCTTTTACTTCTTTGATTTCACCTGCTTTACCAAGTGATTTAACATCTTTTATTAATAATACTTTCATTGATTGATTCCTTCTTATGACATATGTACCTATAATTCTAACAAACTTTTACTAGACATCTGTTAAAAGCACTATACATCGCTTACTTTAAAGTATAGCTTTAGGGTGATGATAGTATGATATATAGTATATAAAATATGTCAAAAAGGGGATCTTGCGATGAAGTTGAGTTATATCTTTCTTATTATCACTCTTTTGACATTTCAAGGGTGTACGACAAAAGAAGCTACTCCTGACTCAAATCATCAACCCATCAAAACAGACCCGGTGACAACTGACACCCTCAAAACGGGTACTTCTAATGAAGCAATGGAGGATGATCAATTAGAAGCATTTTCAGAAGAGTTTGAAGCGGAGTTTTCCGAGCAGGAGCCATATACTGCCAGTGATCCTTTCAGCGGTTATAACAGAATGATGACTTCTTTCAATGATACATTTATCCTCTATGCCTTGACCCCTGTCTCTGAAGCCTATGCAGCTATACTACCTCAACCTTTACGATTGGGGGTATCCAATGCTGTTGAGAACATACAATTCCCTATTCGTTTTGCCAATAACCTCTTGCAAGGTAAATTCCAAAACGCTTCAGATGAACTGGGAAGATTCATTATCAACTCTACTGCGGGACTGGGCGGGTTGATAGATGTCGCATCAGATCATATGACAACACCGATACCGGCTCATGATGAAGACTTTGGTCAAACCTTGGGATACTATGGTATAGGGTCTGGATACCATGTTGTCCTGCCATTCATCGGACCATCAAATATCAGAGATATAGTAGGGCTTACTGCAGATGCCTATCTTTCACCTATTGTTTATATAAACGGATTGGAAAATTATAAAATACCTCAAAACCTGGGTCAATCTGTCGGTATCTATTCTGTTCATACAGTTAATAAAACGTCTCTACATTTAGGAGAATATGAAAACCTTAGAGAGGATGCTATAGATCTCTATCCGTTCTTTAGAGATACCTATGAACAAAAACGAAATTCTGATATAGCGGAATAAATTCAATAAGGTAAAAATATGTTAAAAAAAATCATACTACTCTTCTTTCTCTCTGTTATCTCTCTTTATGCGATAGAAGAGCAAAATATTCAAAAAGTCACTGACAGAAAGGTAAGAGAGGTTCTGAATATATTGAAAGACAAAACTTTGTCCCAGAAACAGAAAGATACAAAGAATGTCCGTATCATAGATGATATTTTTGATTTTGATATCATGGCGCAAATCAGTTTGGGTAGAAAATGGAGATCACTTTCCAACAATGAAAAAATACGGTTTTCAAAAGCTTTTGAGAAAAAAATCAAACATTCCTATCTGGATAAACTAAGACTCTACAACAATGAAAAAGTGATCATTAAAGATCTGGAAAAGATCAAATCTAACCGTATTACATTGGAAACTCAGGTCATAGGTCTTGATGACACGTACAAGGTCATCTATCTTTTTTACAAGAAGAAACATTCCAACCAGTGGTATATCTATGATGTAGAATTGGTCGGTGTGAGTATTATCCAAACCTATAGAAAACAGTTTGCAGAGTTCTTGATGACAAAAACGGTCAAACAGCTTATAGAATCGCTCTAAGTCATTTGCGAAACAGAAGTCCTTATATGATGATAAAAAGATAATCGATGCTATATACACTTTATCAAAAACTGATACTCAAATACCCCTTATCGGTTTTGATCCTCCTGATCAGTGGCATACTCATTTTTGGGATCAATATTCAAAAACTGGAGATAGATGCTTCTGCAGAAACACTGCTTTTGAATGATGATAAGGACTTGGCGTTTTCCAGAACTGTAGCAAAAAGATTTCAGACCAATGATCTCCTTATTCTTGCCTATAAACCCAAGCAGGACCTGCTCTCCCCAGAAAGCCTGCAGACCCTCACACGTCTCAGTGAAGATCTGGAGCAATTGCCCCGTGTTGAATCTGTAGATTCACTCATCAATGTACCCCTGTTCTTCTCCCCTGTCAGAGAGATGGATGACCTGATCAATGAAACGAGGACACTGAAGAGTCCTGATATCAATCTCTCCATGGTAAAACAGGAGTTTTTAACCAGCCCTCTCTATAAGGACAGCCTTGTCAATAAAGATTTTACGATCTCTTCGATCGTCATCCATTTATATCAGGATCCGGAGTACTTCACACTTTTGGAAAAGAGAAATCATTTACTTGACAAACAGAATAGCGCTTCTCTTACCAAGGAAGAAAAAGAGGAACTCCACGATGTCTCTGCAGCATTTAAAGAACATAGGGATGCACAGCGTATCATTGACAATCAAAATATTCAAGCCATCCGCTCTCTGATCTCTAAATATCAAGATGATGCCACCTTCTTTTTAGGCGGTGTGCAAATGATCTCCAACGATATTGTCAGGTTTATCAAAAATGACCTGGTGATCTATGGAAGTACCCTGATACTCCTGATTATCCTTGTTCTAGGCTTTGTTTTCAGAAAACCAAGATGGGTAATGCTGCCTATTCTGATTTGTGCTTTATCCGTCCTTGCCATTACAAGCAGTCTGGGATATTTCGGATGGGAGATCACTGTCATCTCTTCGAACTTTATTGCCCTGCAGCTGATCATTACCATGTCCATCGTTCTGCATCTTATTGTAAGGTATGAAGAACTTCTTACACGTTATCCACGTGCTTCATCCAAAAGACTGGTTTTATATACGATGCTTACAAAGGCCACACCTACTTTCTTTGCTATTCTCACTACGATCGCAGGATTCTCCTCGCTGCTCTATTCTAATATCTATCCTGTCATTAATCTAGGTTGGATGATGAGCGCAGGGATCACCATGTCACTGATGATCGCATTTATTGTCTTTCCTGCTGTAGTGATGTTACTGAAAAAAACACCCCCTGTAAAGCAGAAGCGTTCTACTGCTTTTATACCTTCTCTTACGGCAAAAATCGTATTGCATGACAAAAAAGCGATCTATTTCGTCACCTTTCTCTCTATTGTTTTCAGTATTACAGGGGCTTCACAGCTGATTGTAGAAAATAGTTTTATCAACTACTTTAAAAAAGATACAGAGATCTACAAAGGTATGAGTATTATCGATCAGGAGCTGGGAGGTACCACTCCTCTAGATGTCATCCTCACGTTATCGGATACTAACCGTACTTCCTCATCCACTGCAGTAAACCAAGAAGAGACATATGACGAGGTAGATTCTTTTGAAGAAGAGTTTTCATCTGTAGAGGACCAAGACCAATACTGGTTTACGGATGAGAAGATCAAGATCATTAAAAAGGTCCATCACTATTTGACGGATCTTGCACAAGTGGGTGAGGTACAGTCTTTTGCCACACTTCTGGCTACAGGAAAGATACTTAATGAGAACAAAGATCTAGACAGTATAGATCTCGCTTTGATCTATAAAAAACTTCCCCAGAAATATCGAGATGTGATACTCACACCTTATGTCAATATTGAACATGACCAGCTCAGGTTCTCTACACGGATCATCGACTCGAATGAAGTGTTACGCAGGGATGCATTGCTCAAAAAGATCAAAAATGACCTTACCCAAATTATAAACCCGGATGTCGCAACCGTACAGCTCTCAAACCTGATGGTACTTTACAATAATATGCTGCAATCCCTGTTCCATTCACAGATCACGATGGTCGGTCTTGTTTTGCTCATCGTTTTTCTTATGTTCCTTCTACTGTTCAGGTCCTTCAAACTCACAGTGATCGCTCTTATCGTCAACATTATTCCTATCGCCCTGGTCTTTGGATTTATGGGGTGGTTCCACATTCCTCTTGACATTATGACGATTACCATAGCCGCCATAGCTATGGGTATCGGTATCGATGATACAATACACTATATCCACCGGTTTAAAGTTGAATTTGAAAAGGACAATCGTTACTACTTTACCATGCACAGAACAAGCAACAGTATTGGAAATGCTTTATACTTTACCACACTGGTCATCGTAATAGGTTTTTCCATCCTGACATTGTCAAACCTTATCCCGACCATTTATTTTGGTCTGCTCACCATGGTTGTGATGATCGCTGCACTCACATCAGATATGATACTGTTACCCAAGCTTTTGATCCTATTGAAACCATTTAAAAGAGTAAAATAGTTTACAATTTTCTTTGGTCAACTGAGAATTAATATCTCCTTTTATAAAATATGTTACAATCAAAAAAAATAAAAATAATGGACCGATCATTTATGTTTCAAGAATTCAAAATAGACAATTTAGACCAGTTTCCCAAAGAGTTAGACACCCTATTAAACCAGCAAAGAGTAACGATCAGTGATATCACTGCGAATGCAGCGAGCAGTTATGACAAGGTCCTTAAACCCCTGCAGGACCTGGATGAAGAACTGGGGCTTTTCTTTACCCCGCTTTCTCATCTGAATTCCGTGATGAACTCAGAGGAGACACAAAAAGCGTATGAAGCGTCTATCCCTCTACTCTCCAAGTTCAGTTCTGAAATGGCACAAAACGAAGCACTCTTTAAAAAGATAGAGGCTATCAAGGCAGATACCAAAGAGGCAAACAAAGTGCTGGAACATGAGATCAGAGGCTTTGTACTCTCTGGGGTCAATCTTCCAGAAGAGAAGAAAAAAAGAATGGAAGAGATCAGTCTCAAACTCTCTGAACTCTCTAACCAGTTTTCACAAAATCTGCTTGATGCGACCAATGCCTATGAACTCATCATCGAAGATGAAAAAGATGTTGATGGTATCCCTCAGTCAGACATTGATGCAGCCAAAGAGGAGATCGATGGGAAGAGTGTGTATAAATTCACACTTCAAATTCCCAGCTATATGGCCTATATGACTTACGGGCCTAACCGTGAGTATAGGAAAGAACTCTCCAAAGCCTATGCGACAAGAGCACCGGAAAACGCAGAGGTCATAGACCAAATACTAGCACTCAAATATGAAAAATCACAACTGCTGGGCTTTAGTTCCTATGCAGAGTATGCTCTGGAGACACGTGATGCGAGTCATGAAGATGATGTCATCACATTCTTGAATGAACTAGCCGATGCTGCCCTGCCTCAAGCCAAAAACGAACTTGAAGAGCTACGCGAGTATGCCAAACGTGTGGATGGTATCGAAGATCTTGCAGGATATGATGTAGGCTACTATTCAGAAAAATTGAAAAAAGAGAAGTTTGACTTTGATGATACGATGACCAAACCCTACTTCAAACAAGAGAAAGTTTTAGAGGGACTCCTATACATTGTCTCAGAACTTTTTGGTGTCACGTTCGAGCCTGCAGATGTACCGACCTGGCATGAGTGTGTAAAACCTTTTGACATCTTCGAAGAGGGAAAACTCTCCGGGCGTATCTACTTTGACCTTGAAGCACGTAAAGAGAAACGCGGAGGGGCATGGATGCATGACTGGGAGACACACTATGTAGACAGCAAAGGAGAATTACACCTTCCTTCTGCCTTCATCGTATGTAACTTTTCACCAACAACGGCTAAGACACCATCACTGCTAAGACATGATGATGTAGTGACACTCTTTCATGAGATGGGACATGCTATCCACCACCTTTTTGGAAAATGCAAAGAGCGTTCAGTTTCGGGTATTAACGGTGTGGCATGGGATGTGGTGGAGTTTCCTTCACAGTTTTTGGAGAACTTTGCCTATGAAGCAGCTATCCTAAAACGTTTTGGTTTCCATTATGAGACAGATGAGCCTATCTCAGAGGAGCTGATGGCAAAGATCAAGGAGACCAAAAACTTCCAGGCAGCCCTTGGTATCCTGCGCCAGGTAGAGTTCTCTTTGTTTGATTTTGTACTCCATCAGGATCTCTACCAGGGGGAGGAAGTACAGAAATTGCTCGATGGTATCAGAGAAAAGACTTCTTTGCTCACACCACCGAGTTATAACAAGTTCCAACATGGATTTGCACATATCTTTGCAGGCGGCTATGCAGCAGGGTACTACAGCTATAAATGGGCTGAAGTACTCTCTGCAGATGCATTTTTCTCGTGCTTGGATAATGAATCAGGATTTAACAAAGAGCGTGCCAAAGGGTATAAAGAGTATATACTTGCAAGTGGTGGTGCGATAGAGATGTCTGAGCTCTACGAAGAGTGGCTTGGACGAAAAGCAGATGTTCAAAGTCTGATCAAACTGTATGAAATAGCATAATGATCTTCTCTCACTCTTTGGACATAAGGCCTAAGAGTGAGAGAACAGAAAGGAGCCTTTCGTGAGTGAATACCGTTCTCTTGCACTAACCATCATCGCTATCTTTGCCATCACTTTACTGGCTGCCTATTTCAGTCCCTCATTCGCAGAACAAAAAACCTACTTAGAACTTTTTATACTTTTTGGAAGCCTGCTTTTCATCTTTGCTGTGGTAGTGATCTTTGCAACACTGGGATTTCACTCTTTTGCACTCTTTTTGAGTCTCTTTCTTGCTGCAGTGATCGCAATGTACGGGGTATTGGGTGCTTTGCTTATCACGGCTATCACCTATTTTCTGTGGGGTTCTATCTTCGCGATGGAGGTACTTTTGT
>JBFEWI010000021.1:0-14422 GCA_041546475.1 Sulfurovum sp. | reverse complement strand
CCATCCCATACTGTTTTAAGTCCTGAGTGAGAGTAATTTGCAATCATATCAGTAAATATGAAATTGTTTGGAATGAAGATCATACGCCCTGCTCTTCGGTTGGTCATATAGGATGTGAGGTTGACATCTTCATGCATGGTCATACGAAGCATAGAGATATCCACGATATCCCCTACATACTCTACACCTTCACGTACAAACCGAACCCTGTCACCTACATGGATCGCACCGCCGAGTACGATGGTCGCCCACCCCATAAGAGACATGAACCAGTCTTTCATCGCAATGGCAATACCCGCTGAGGCAAAACCAAGGATCGTGACCAGATAACTTACGTTCTCTATGTAGGCAAGTAGCAAGGTCAAGATCAAGATACTCACAAAAGAGATATTGAGTGCTTTGTTGATGGCATAAAAGCGTTCATCCTCAGACATATATTTTTTAACGAAATGTTTAATGAAGAAGAGAAGGAAAATAAAGAAAAGGATGATTCCCCCGATCATCATTGTTCTTTGTATCTCTCTTTGAATATCATTTTTAAGCTTGAGCTCGATCTCATCGATCTTTTTACTATAGACGTTCTTGGTGGTTTTAAATATTTCCAGGACAGGTATAAATGTTTTAATTTGATCTATCGTGTCCTGCTGCTCGTTAATGTAATCAATGTTCAGCGGGTCCAACTTTAAAAGTTTTTTGAGAAGGAGCTGTTTTTGTTTAAATTTTTCAACGATATGATAGAGAGATTCATATCGGTTGTTGTACTCTTCCATATCAGATTGGAGCTTTTCTCTGTAAGAGACTGCAGCAATGAGTGCAAAAGGACTGTCTACTTTAGGCACAGCAGCGATCTCAGGAGGAGTAAGGAACTTTTTAAAAGGATCCTTTTCATATTCTCTCAGCAGTTGAAGTTTGCCAAGAAGTGTGATCTTGGTGTCTTGGGCAGTTTGATATTCTTCTTTTTGGATTTGCGTTTTGCGTTTTATTTTTTCCAGGCGCGCAATCTTTTCATCGAGTATGATCTGTTGTTTTTCAAGTTCTTTGTATGTATGGTAGTTGCTATAGATCTTTGACCAGATATTGTTTTCACTCAGTTCTTTTTCGAGTGCTTCCTTTTGCACAAGCAGCTGACCTATTCTCTGCATATCCAAAGGCAGTTTTTCTGTTTTATTAGCCTCAATGATCGTTTCTGCAGTTGTGTTCTGTTCCAAGGCCGGCTGAGCTAGAACCGGAACCAAAGAGAAAAGAGAAAAAGCTACAAGAATGTGTTTTAAACTCATTTTCCTTCTCCAAAGCTGCGAAGTACCTTTTTCACAACGCTTTCATCAATATCGGATGCCATCTTATAGTTACCCATTCCATTGGGTAAGATGAATTTGATACTCCCCTTTGCACTTTTTTTGTCTAAAAAGAAATGCTCATAAAACTCATCTACGTCTTTGATCACATAGTCAGTAGGTAAAGAAGCGTTCTCTAAAAGTGTTTTGACCGCATCGGCCTCTTCTTGTGTAAACAGCCCAAGTTCCACCGCCAAGGCATTGGCCATGACCATGCCTATAGCGACTGCTTCGCCATGGAGGTAGGTGGTGTAGTTGGTTTCATTCTCAACCACATGCCCGAATGTATGGCCGTAGTTAAGCACCGCACGAATGCCTGCCTCTTTTTCATCCTGATTGACCACCCATGCTTTAAGTTCCACACTCTTTTTGATCACCTCTTTAAGTGTTTCACTGTTCTTAAAATCAGATTTTTGCAAGAACTCAAAATAGGACTTGTCAAACATGACCGCCATTTTGATGATCTCCGCGATACCTGCTGCGAACTCTCTTGGAGGCAGTGTTTTTAAAAATGCCGGGTCTATGTAAACGGCTTTAGGTTGATAGAAGGCACCAATGAGATTTTTTCCATATTTGTTATTGACCCCTGTTTTCCCCCCTACACTTGCATCCACTTGACTCAGCAGTGTGGTAGGTATCTGTATGAAATCTATTCCTCTTTGATAAATGCTTGCAGTAAATCCTGTCATGTCACCTATCACACCTCCGCCAAATGCGATCAGCAGGGATTTTCTGTCCAGTTTATGTTCAAAACACTCATTGAGTATATTTTCAACGGTTTCCAGCGTCTTGTACCCTTCCCCATCAGGGATCGTAACCACATTGAGCTTTGTGGCACTTATGTGAGAAAGAAGTGTTTCAAGATGGTACCCTGCAACTGTCGGGTTCGTAACGACAACCACATTGGTGTCAAAAGTAAGTTGGGGCAATGCATCAATAGTAATATCATAAGTAATGTTTTGAGTATGAGCTAATTCGATAGGGACGATCATATTTAGTAAAACCTTGCGCGTTATTATTGGCTCTATTTTATCTTATTTGTGATTAAGTTCGTTTTAAAGGCTTTTATACCCCATAGAGCCTTTATGTGGTCGCAAAAGGAACAAGCAGTTTGGGATGCTTGTTGGTCGTAAGAAGAAAGTCTTGTACCCTGTTGGAAATAATCTTTCTGAGACTGTTGGTATTGAGATTTGTTTCAAAAGGTGCGATCTGGAGTATATCTTCCATGTTTGAAAGTTCACGTATAGGATTGGCTACTTTCTGCTCTATGTTCACCTCCATGTTAAAGATATGTGCCAGTGTCTCATAATGATTTGTGATCATCTTTTTACTCTCAAAATCACCTTCAGGATTAAAGTCCCCCAGTGTAAGTCCTAAGCCGAGTGTCTCTGATATATCAAAAGCTGTAGATGAAATGGA
Organism: Sulfurovum sp.; assembly: GCA_041546475.1. Lineage (GTDB taxonomy): Bacteria > Campylobacterota > Campylobacteria > Campylobacterales > Sulfurovaceae > Sulfurovum. The sequence goes on along the minus strand of JBFEWI010000021.1, from coordinate 11,669 downwards.
TTCCATTTTTTCATTTTCACTCATCAATACGACAGAGTTCTTGATGTTATAGAGCAGTTTATCACCAAAAAGGAAGACCAGCTTTTTTAGATCGTAGAGTGTCTCTTTAAGGTCATCTGCCTCAAATGCAGGGATAGTGTTCATCACAAGCCCAATGTCAAATTCATGTATATCATTTTTGATCAGTAGTGTAGCATTTTCATTTTCATACGATATAGAGATTGTCACACGTTCTGATTCCAAAGTTTTGAGCTCTTCGATCAGATCAAAATCATTGGGGTATAAAATACGCACAAAGAGTGCTTTGTCTTCCAGCTTTTCAATAAGGTATATACTTTGTTTAAGACAAAGCAGTGCCTCTTTCTTATCATGTCTCAGATCCAGGATAAGATAGATGTTCTTACCAAAGGGTTCAGGGAAAAGACCTATTCTTTTATTGATGGTCTTGTAGACACCATTCAGTACGATAGGCTGCCCCAGTACGAGTAAAGTGTCGTTGGGGCGTATCATCGTGGTATTTTCCGGAAGGATCAGTTTTTCCTCTCTGTAGAGGGCAGCGATCTTCCATTTTTGTTGAAGGATCGACCCTACATGCCTATAGGCGTAAGAACTTCCAAAAGGTACATGGACTTCCATGATCTCTCCCTGGCCAAGCCCGACATTCTGTGCGACCAAAGGTACATTGGGCAGCTGGTCATAAAGATGTGCTGCTACGAGTGTATCACTGTGTACGATGGTGATGTTCTCATGGTCCTTCCCTATCTTATGGTCATCCCACTGGTTTACAAGGGTAATACGTACCTTAGGCTTGATCATGGCTATATTTTTTAGTACATATCGGGCATCCTCTAGATCTTCCATCACCACAAAAAGATTTGAGAATTTGGTCTCATGCATAATACGATTCAATTTTGAAAAACTTGTAGGGTCAGCATCAATGATCGTAATGTTTTGGCCTATTTTGTCCGGTATAGTATGCTTTTTATAGCTTGTAACATAATATTGGTTCTCAGCGACCCTGTTTTTACTGACCCATTCGATAAAATTTTTGGCAATGCTACCGCTCGCTAAAATAAGTATATTTTTGATGAAAATCCTTTAGATCGTTACCTCATAAGACAAAGGTATGTTTGCCTCTGCTATGTATGATACATGGGGCAAATGAAGAGGCACTTTTGTCTTATTTTGTAAAATATAGATATACTTCCGTAATTATTTTTGAGGGATATTATAACACAATGGAATTTCAGATAGATAAAACTGATGGTAGAGCAAGAGCCTGTACGATAAAAACAGCCCACTCTACAATACAAACACCGGTATTTATGCCCGTAGGTACGGTTGGTGCGGTCAAAGCACTTGATGCAACCGATCTTGCTACATTCATCAAGCCGGAGATCATTCTGGGGAACACGTATCATTTATATATGCGTCCGGGTGATGAAACGATCAAGACGATGGGAAAACTGCATGGATTTACGAAATATCCTAAAAGCTTTCTGACAGACAGTGGCGGGTTCCAGGCTTTTTCACTCTCAGATAATGTTAAGATAGATGAAGACGGTATCACGTTTAGAAGTCACCTTGATGGAAGCAAACACTATTTTACGCCTAAAAAAGTGATAGATATACAACATAACCTGGGTTCAGATATTATGATGATACTGGATGATCTTGTAGCCCTTCCTGCAACGCAGGAACGTATCAAAGCAAGTATTGAACGTACCACACGCTGGGCACAGGAATCCATAGACTACTTCAGAGCCAAACAGGCAGAAGGTATCGGAGTGGATCAAAATATATTTGCCATTATCCAGGGTGGTACCGATAAAGCTTTTCGTGAGAAATCGGCCAAAGAGCTCTGTGCGATGGATTTTGATGGTTTTGCGATCGGAGGACTCAGTGTAGGAGAAGCAAATCAGGATATGTACGACACGGTAGAGTGGACCACACAGTTCATGCCCGAAGAGAAGCCACGTTATCTTATGGGAGTGGGAACTCCGGAAGACCTGGTAGAGAACGTTGCACGTGGTGTGGACATGTTTGACTGTGTGATGCCGACGAGGAATGCACGTAACGGAACACTCTTTACAAGTTTTGGCAAAGTCAATATCAAAAAGGCTGAATATACGACAGATGAAGCGCCTGTCGACCCTGAATGCGGCTGTATGGTCTGTCAAACCTATTCACGTTCGTACCTTCGCCACCTCTTCCGTGCAAGAGAGATCACCTACTTCAGGCTCGCAACGATCCATAATCTTTATTACTATCTTAACTTGATGACACAGATGAGAGAAGCTATTTTGGAGAACAGGTTTGATGCATTTAAAGCAGAGTTCTATGAAAAACGGAAATAGTATCTCTCGCTTTTCATACGAAGGAACAGTAGTATAATATTAAATACTATGAACTTCTATATGGGACTTTTGCAGAAGGAGTCTCTTTGGATGTATGCTCCAGGTGAGTATCCTGGTCATCAAAAAATATATCAGCACCGAACGCTTTGACGACTTCGTATTTTTGCACACCACCCTGGAAAAAGGCTTCATCTACACGTACACCCCATCCCTCTAATGTCCCTAATACTCTTTCATGTGTGGAGAAATTTCTTGCAGTCACCAGTGCTGTACGGATAGGTGAACCTTCCATAGGGAATTTGTCCTGTATCTCTGATATCGTTTTAAGGAATTTGAAAAACGGTCCCTGGCTTAAGGGGTGTTTGGCATTTTGACGTTCGTGTTCGATGAATGCTTCCAAACCTTTCTCCTGATAAACTCTTTCACTTTCGTCTCCAAACAGGACAGCATCTCCATCGAAGGCAATTTTTACCATATCACTCTCTTCAGAGGTGATAGGCGTGTGCGGAAGTATGGTCGCAGCCGCCACCCCTGAGTTTACTGCTTCCTCAACATCCGGAGAGTGCACAGAAAGGAACAGGTCTACTTTAAACGCTTCAAGGTATCTGCTTACGGGAGTACCTGCTGTCCATCCTGTACGTTCGATATCCAGATTGTAGTGTTCAATGGATCGTCCTATACGCAAGCCTGTCGCAGCATTATTGCGTGAAAGGATGATCACTTCTATCAGTTTGTTGTCAAATTTTTTGTTAATGGCAAGCAGGTTCTGTACAAATTTAAATGCAGATCCCTTGGACAAAGGATCATCCAAATGAGAGAGCTGATAGTTATAATATGCTTCTAATCCTTCTTTATCAAAGATGCTGTTTTCTTCTTCAAGGCTAAAGAGTGCGCGAGAAGAGATCGCAATGACGAGTTTGTTCTGAAGATCATAAGCCATGGATTTCCTTTTATTGTTTGTGGTATTGTAGTCAATTTTACTTTAGGTGTCAGAGAGATGAGTTTACCAAATAAAACCTATGCTAGAATTCTTTTACTAAATCAAAGGTCAAAAATGGAAACACTGTTTGTCTATGGCACACTGATGCCAAACTGCCCCAATGGCCATGTACTGGAAAATATTACAGGTAAGTTCGTCCCTGCAACGGTTCGGGGAAACCTTATAGGTGCCGGGTGGTCAGCCTCTATGGGGTATCCGGGTATCAAACTCGACCCTGAGGGTGATACAGTACATGGATACTTGTTCTACTCACGGAACCTGGATGAGCATTGGGAATACCTGGATGAATTTGAAGGAGAGGAGTTTGTGCGTACAGCCGTAAGTGTTGAGAGATATGATGAGCTCGATGTTGATACCTTTATCTACGTCCTCAAAGAAGAGAAAGATCTTTTGGAAGAGTAAAAAGCATCTTTGGTTATAATAAAAACAACCAACAATTAAAGGGAGAAAAATGAGTTTTGGAAATATTGTTTTACTGATCATTGTCGCTGTGGCTGCCTATCTTGTAGTTATCTATAACAGGTTTATATCTTTGAGAACGGGTATCGATGCAGCATGGTCAGATATCGATGTGCAATTGAAGCGCCGCTATGATCTTATCCCGGCACTGGTAGATACAGTCAAAGGATACAAAGATTATGAAGCAGAGACACTTGAAAAAGTGATACAGGCACGCCAGCAGGGCCTGGATGCAGGAAGCATAGATGAAAAGGCTGCCGCAGCCAATATGATCTCCGGGGCTCTGGGTAAACTTTTTGCACTGGCTGAAGCCTATCCTGATCTTAAAGCGAACACGACTTTTATGAAACTGCAAAATGAGTTATCAGGCATTGAGGATGCACTCCAGAATGCAAGACGTTACTATAATGCTATCGTAAGGGATTATAACTATAGGCTTGACGCTTTTCCTGATCTTTATGTGGCAAAAAAGTTTAATTTTACCAGACGTGAGTATTTTGAACTGGATGAGAGTGAAGCCCAAGCTGCAAAAAAAATGCCTAAAATAGATCTTTGATCTGATGAAAAAACTGCTCATCTTCGCCCTTCTCTTCTGGGGCTTGAATATCACTGTTTACGCTGAAAAGATCTCGAGCTACAAGATAGATGTTACGGTAGAACAGAGTGGTGAACTCTCGATCGTAGAGTATATCACCTATGACTTTGAAGGTAGAAGCAAGCACGGTATCTTCCGTGATATTCCTTACACGATAAAAAGAAACAACCATATAAAAGACCTTGGGCTCTATGACTTTTCGGTACAGCTTGACGGAGGTATCGTGGAGTGGCAGGAGTCCACCCTTGCTTCTACACAGGCTGGAGATGTATTACGTTTGAAAATAGGTTCAGCAAATAGGTATATCACGGGGAGACACCTATATAAGATCGCTTACCGAGTCAAAAAGGGTGTGCTCCCTGCCGCTCAAAATGAAGAGGATGATGCCATACGTTGGAATGTCATCGGTACAGGGTGGCAGATCCCTATTACCAACATAGAAGCAAATTTTTACCTCCCCTCTTCTCTTAGCCAACATGAAATAGCACTCTCAACGTACACAGGCCGTTATGGAGCAAAGGGTTCTTCTGCCAAAAGTATCTGGATCAACCCAAGACAACTGCGGGTAAAGGTAGTAAAACTTTATCCCTATGAAGGAGCTACGGTCGAGTTGGCATATCCGGCCGATATTTTAGATCAAAATGGTCTGGAGAATGTCAAAGCGACTTTTATGGAGTGGTTTTTAGCCCACTTCCACTGGGCTGCACTGGTCGGTTTTTTGCTCTATTTTTATCATACCTACACTAAGAATAGAGGATTTGTTGACAAACGGTCCATCGCAGTGCAATATGAACCTCCCAAAGGGCTCAGTCTGTTAGAATCAGGACTTGTTATGGACAAGTTCACGGACAATAAAGACTTTGCAGCAGCTGTGCTGGAGCTGGCACATTTGGGGTATCTGGAGATAAATCATAGAGAGAAGAAACGTGACCCCGTTTTGATACGTAAAAAGAGTGATACAGCAAATTTAAGAATGGACCAGAAGTATCTGCTTGACCATGTACTTTTCAAAGGGAAAAACAGTTTTGTCCTCTCCTCTGGTTCCGAAGAGAAAGCATCGGCTCTTCAGAACGGATTCAGATATATCAACGATAACCTTTACACTTGGTCCGTAGCAGACGGATATATGGTCGAAAATCCACAAAGGGTACGTAAAAACTTTTTATTCAAGAGTATTTTGCTTTTATTGCCTGTGGTGGGATTGGTGCTTTACAACCACTATCTGAAGTTTGGAGAAGAGATGATCTTTCTTCTTATTTTTCCTCTTGTTTTTGGCGGTGTAGGTCTCAATGTTGTGACATTGAATAAAAACTGGTTCGTAAAAATAACAGGTCTTATTTTTGCAGCGGCAGGTATGATACCTATTCTTTCCATACACAAAGAAGGGATACATCTATATGACCTTATCGTTGGTCCGTTAGGTGTTTTGATCATAGTAGTGGCAGCTTTGGTTTTTACCTATAGAAAGATAGGAAGATTTACACAAAAAGGTGCCTATACATCTAAGCATCTATTGGGTTTAAAAGAGTTTATCAAACGGGTAAAACAAGATGAGATACAAAGACGTTTGGAAATGGATCCGCTGTATCTGGAAAAGATGTTGCCCTATGCTGTTCTTTTTGATGAAGCGGACCATTGGCTCTCCTTCTATGATATTCTGCATGTAAGTCCACCGTATTGGTATCATGGAGATGTTTCAGGGCTGGGTCGATTCTCATCTTCTCTCAGTGCCGCATCTACACCTCCATCCAAAAGTGCTAACGGCGGTAGCGGTTTTTCAGGTGGAGGCGGCTTTTCTGGCGGAGGCGGAGGCGGAGGTGGTGGAGGCTCGTGGTAGCCTGTCGCCATTCTTTACGTCATAAATATGACAATATGACATATTTTTAGTTCTTCTATAGCACAATATCCTACAATACCCCTATGTATAACAAGAAAAAAGAAAGACTGTATATCTCTGACCTGTTGGTTGATCCTGCTGTACCCTATCCTTCCTATTATGTACTTAGCAGTGCCATGCATAAAAACGAGATGCTGCAAACAGCTCTTATAGCCCTGCATAGTTTTGACTTCAGCTATTATGAAACAGCCAAAAGTTATGAAGACATTTTTGCCATGTTCCACTCAGGGACCTTCCCTATCTATAAAGAAAAATATATTGTCGGATATTTTGGAAATAAAATGATGTATCTGGAGTCCAATGGATGGAAAGGAATGCCCTCTACAGAGGAGATCTTCAAAATGGAAAATTGGCTTGTCTGTTAGGGTTGATTAAAATAATTTGAACAAATTTTATTTATAAGTTTTGAATTAAGACTAATTTTATCTTATTTAGATAAAATTCGTACATATCTTAGGTATGGCAGTTTTTTTTATTCTTCCTCCTTTTAGAAAAACATTGTTGTCTCGACTACCAACGAAACAAACCCAACTTTGCTGTATCTAAGATAAAATTTTCCCAAATCTACAATTTCAGTGACTATCTATATCTGTGGCGATTGTCATATTGTTTTCTATTTTGATAATAACCGTAGTGACCTACACGTGCACGATAACGGTGTCCATGATGGTATCTATATCCCCTATGGTAGTAGTGTCCATTTCTAAATCTCTGTCCTTTATAGTAGTAATATCTATCACGATAATATCCGCCATAGTAATATCTGCCATCGAAATAATAGTAGGGACGATCGTAATAATACGGATAACTGTAGACCGAGGCAGCTACAACACCAACCCTTACCCTCTCCTGGTGATTACATGCATTAAAGATCAATGCTGACGTAAGTATACTTGCTGCACTAATAAGTTTAAGATTTGTTCTTCTCATACTACTTTCCTTTGTAGTGATCATTCATTAAATCATAAACCAGAAGTGTGTAATAGGTGTGAAATGATGAGCTCTTAAGGGAGAGTTATGAGACCTATGCTTCTCCGCCTCTTAGAACGTCTAAGACATTTGTAGCATAACAGCCTTTGGGTAGTGCAAAGCTCAGCTCATAATGGGCTTTCTCTTCTACATAGTTTTTGCTGATCTCGGTTACCTGTATCCATGCATAGCGTCTGGCACCATTTAAGTTCATATCTTCTGCAAAAGGTGCTTCTATCAGGCCGGCAACACCTTGAGCCCTGTTTGTCTTTTTACCCGGAAGCAGCCCTGCAGGTGCGATATCTTTGGCTTGGAAACGTTTGGCCTCTTCCTCCAGATCTTCTACGGTAAATAAACGCCCGTAAGGGTAATGCATCATCACATCACCCTCCAGTAGTTTAAAAAAGTTCGGCTGGGACTTTGTATCCTTGAGTGAGCCCTCAGGCAACTTCAATACCTGCTCTGTTTCAGACTCGGTGAATTTTTCAAGCAGGTGATTGAGCTCCATACGTTTGGAGAGCCATTGATTGAAAAGGTAGCTTTGGTAGGCACCCATCAAGAACTCTTTTGTTTTTCTGTCACGTATTTTGAGTTTTCCCTCTATGAGTTTCTTTCCATCTTCCCAGTTGTTCCCATCGGTGCCGAAGCGTTGGTTCCCAAAATAGTTCGGGACACCATTCTCTTTGATCCACTTGAGTACAGAGTCCAATTTATCTTTTTGGACACCAAGCACTTTTTTCAGACGAATTTTGAAACGATTGCCTTTTAGATGCCCTACGCGTATTTTATTGTTGTGTTTTATACTCTCAAGTATTTTTATCTTTTCATGGCTAAAGGCTGCCAGTTTCTCCTCGAATTTAGCTGGCAAAGAGATGTACTGTATCGTCATGGCATGTTTGTCTTTTAAACCCGCATAGCCCATTTCACGACGGCGTATACCTACATGGTTGGAGATGATATCGAGCATCTCCCATGTTGTCAGCTCTTTTTTACGTACTTTGAGTACGAGGTGTTCACCCTCACCTGTAAACTCATAGAGCGGTATCTCTTCTACGGTAAAATCTCTAGGTGAAGAGTTAAATACAAATTCATTTTTGACGTTCAGTGGGTAGATCAGCTTCATTTGATTCTTTCTGTTTTAGTTAGTGCTATTTTAGCTGAAAGGTTATTAAGTTATATATCTGTCGTTCAAAAGTCTCTAGAGATCTATTTGATTCATCTTCCTGCCACACTTATTACTTGAGAAGGTTATAAGTTAACTGATATATAATGTTTCAATAGCAGCATCAGAAAATAAGATTTGATGGTTCATCTCAAACAGCAGGCTTCATATATGAAAAAAGTATCTATGGTCATCATTATCGTTTTAGTGATTGGTGGAGTGATAAAAGGAACCTCTCTTTGGCAAGAGAATTTGAAGCATGCAGCACTTGCAGCTGTGGCATCCGAAAAACTCAAGCACAAAAAAGAAGTATACAGGCTCAAGAAGTCTCATGCCAAAGAAATCGCCAAGTTAAAGCGAAAGCACCGAAAAAAACTGGCAAAAGTAAAAGCCAGGGAAAGGGCCAAAGCAAAGATCCAGAGAACCCTATCTGCCATGCCCGTCATGGGAGTGGCTGCATTTGGGTTATTTGAAAAACTCGAATATGATCATTGGAAGAAAGAAAATCCCACAGCCACATTCGAAGCGTATACCGATGAGATCACGTTGGAAATGAATGAAGTGCTTCAAGAGGAATACCAGGAGTATTATGAAAGCTATCAGAAATTTCTCTCCACCTATGAAAAGAATCACAATCACACAAATCTGTAACACCAGTATAGTATGAAAGTTGCATCTTTTCCGTGGATTAAGCATTTTTAGCTAAAAAATGTATAATCAACCGGAATAATATAAATAAGTTATCTATAAAAAGACAGAATAAGGTTTTAAATTTGAAATTTACTCATAAAGAGGTCATTTTATTTGATCTGGATGGTACACTGATCGACAGTGTACCGGACCTGGCATCGGCAGTCAATTATATGTTGGAAAGATTAGAACGTGAGAGATTTAGTGAAGATACGATTCGCTACTGGGTAGGAAACGGGGCACAAATGTTGGTAAAGCGTGCCTTGTCTGGACAGACAGAGGTAGATGAAGATCTCGATCCGCTCCTGTTTGAAAAAGCCTTGGAGATCTTTTTAACCTTCTATGGACAAAATCTTTCTCACAGTACGGTTGCATATCCCAATGTATCGACTACACTGCATGCACTAAAAGAGAAAGGTTTCCGTTTGGTGATCGTAACCAATAAGCCATTTGATTTTGTCGGTCCGATCTTAAAAGGTTTGGGACTGGATGGGTTATTTGAGTTCTGGTTGGGTGGAGACAGTCTGGATAAAAAGAAACCAGACCCCCTTCCCTTACTGCATGCTTGTGAAAAAATGCATGTCGATATCGAACAATGTGTGATGGTAGGTGATTCTAGAAACGACCTATTGGCGGCCAAAACCTGCGGTATGCAGAGTGTCGGTGTGACATATGGGTATAATTATGGAGAAGAGATCGGTATATACGACCCAACCTGCATTATAGATGATTTTTCGGAGTTAAATGCACTGCTATGAGTATGAAAGAAAAGAGCAAAGCTAAAATTGCCATCATAGGAGGAGGTGCTGCAGGATCAAGTGCAGCGCTCTACTTTGGTCAGCTTGGACTGGATGTGACACTGTTCGAAAAAGATGACACTTTAGTGAGCGGACCACCTTGGTGTCATTTGCATGCCGGGGGAAACCTTTATCGTGAGATCTCTGATGTGCAGTGTATCGCTTTACTGAAACAATCCATAGATTTTTTACGCTTCTATCCTTTTGTCGTTGACTACAGACCTACGGTCATCGTCCTCCCCACGACCGACAGCTCATCTCCTGAGGCACTACTGCCGCGCCTGAAGTTACTGAGAGAGGAATATAAAGCCCATATCGCCAAAGACCCAAAGAATGAAGTGCTCGGAAAACCGGAAAACTATTATCAGATCTACTCCAAAGAAGAGATAGAACGACTGAGAGAAAAGGCATTGGTTCAAAGTCCAAGAACATCTGATGAATGGATGATACCGGTAGCCAAAAACATCGATATGGATAAAGTACAGTTTCCTCTTGTTCTGGTCCAGGAGTACGGACTCAACCTTTTTAGGCTTTCAGCAGGTGCTGAAATGACCCTTGAAGCACTGGAGTGCGTTACGCTCAGTACAAACAGTGTCGTCTATAATGTACAGCAAAATGTTGAAACGGAAGGCTGGGATATAAGTTATGTCAAGGAGGATGTCAGCCATACAGACTCTTTTGATTATCTCATCAATGCAGCGGGGTTCAAAACAGGAAAGATCGATGATCTTCTGGGTGCTCCCTGTAAGTCGATGGTGGAATTCAAAGCAGCCTATGTGAGTCACTGGAATGGGTCAGAAGGTACACAATTCCCTGAAATTGTTTTTCATGGAGAACGTGGTACTCCTCGAGGTATGGGGCAGTTCACTCCCTACCCTGGAGGGTATTTTCAACTGCATGGCATGACCAAAGAGATCACACTCTATGAAGATGGCCTGGTCTCAAGTTCTCTTGTAAGCTGCCAACCCAGATTGGGGCAGGACTTTATGGACAAGATAGAAAAATCCTGGACGCAAGAGGAGACAGAAGAACGTACAAAAGCAGCGATTGAACATCTTTCCCAGTACATCCCCTCTTTTCATACGGCAACGGTAGGAAGTAAACCGCTTTTTGGTGCGCAGCAGATACCCGGTGATGACCCGACCTTGCGTGTAGCGGAAGTCTCTTTTCCTCGAGAGCGTTATGCCAGATGCGAGATCGTCAAAGTCTCTTCAGTGTTGGATATGATAGATGCAATTGCGAAACAATTCATTGAATTAGGATACCTGGAAGCCGATATTCTGGGTAAACGTGACTTTACACATGCTACAGACCTAGATGAAACCTCATTGAAAAACAGAGCAGAATCCATCGCAGAAAAACGTCACTATCCACGTGACCTGGCCAACAGAAATATTTCAAAGCAGGTTCCATGAAGATCTTTTCCCTTATACTCTTAATAGTCAATATGCTTTTTGCTACTGCAGAGCTTGAACATGTCACACTGGGAAATCAGGATTTTTCCATCGTCACGGAGGCCTATGACATCTATGACTCTAAAGGTGAAGTGATGAAGTTCTATAAAGAAGAACGTAACAATGACCTTACCTTTGTATTGAGTCTGATCTTAAAAGACAAAACCGGTACCTGTTCAGATAAAAGCACACTGGAAGGTGCCTATGAGATCAACGGTACAACGATCACGCTTTACAGTTTTTGGGACAGGAAAGGAAAAGTGTATGACAGCCCTTACGGGGCAAGGAT
>JBFEWI010000156.1:0-4358 GCA_041546475.1 Sulfurovum sp. | reverse complement strand
CCGCTCTTTGATGAATGGCTTGAGAAGTATGGCGATTTTATCATCTGAGTTGTCATCTGAATTGAAAAGGAAGCTTGAAAAGATACGTGTCCAGTTTCTTTTTGACCACCCTTTTCTGAGTGTATTGGCACTCTCTTTGACAATGCATTACCGGACCAATCCGCATGAAGTCTTTGAAACAGATGGCATGTCGATCTTTGTGGATATCGAAAAAGCCCAAACACTTTCAGAACCTGTACTCAAATATATGTATGCCCACACACTCCTGCATGTACTGCTCAAACATGCATTTCGTATGAAGGAACGCGATCACAAAGTATGGAACCGGAGCAGTGATGTGGTCATCAATCTGCTTTTAAGTGATTTTGAACGGGTGGGCGAACGTCCCCGGGAGGAAGTCCTTCTTGAGAAGTTTCGTGATAAAAGTGTTGAAGAGGTCTATCAGGCACTCTATCAGGAGAACCCTGAAGGTGAGGGGACACCTGATGATGAGAACCCCCAGGAACAGAAACTGGATCTCATCGAAAATGAGGGAGATACGGAAGCGGCACTTGAAGATCTTGATGCGATCATTGTGCAGGCCATGGGGGCTGCACAGAAACAGGGGAACACCCCGGCTTCCTTTCTGGAAGTGATCAATGAGATCATACGTCCCAAAATAGATCTGGAAACGCTTCTGCATACCTATATGACAGAGAGTTTTTTCGATAAAGTGAGTGATTTTTCCCGTCCGAACCGCAGATTCATTCATCAGAACCTCTATCTTCCGGGGTACAAACAGGAACAAAATCGTCTTAACCTCTACATCGCCCTGGATAGATCGATGAGTATCAACCAAAAAACGTTTTCCAAATTCTTGGGGATCATTGATGCCATTTTGCGTATGAGTACGGACTTTAAGGTCACCGTCGTACCTTTTGATGATACGGTAGATACGACCAAGATAGTTACATATGATGCACAGGATACCCAACCGGAAATCGCCTTTGAAAAAGGTAATGGCGGTACAGAATTCCAGCCCCTGTTGGATCATCTGAAGTATATCTCCGATCTGGATGCGACACTGATCGTATTGAGTGATGGATTTTTTAAGATCGAACAGGCTTCTCCGCTTCAGACACTCTTTTTGGTGAGTGAAAAACGTAATATGAAACGATTTGAAGGGTATGGGGATGTCTTCTATTTTGATCTGTAATATTTCTGGGAGATCCAAAGGAGTAGGGTATGTATGAGTTAAGTTACAAAGAGGAGATTGAAGCGCTGAAAGATGAACCCGGGTTTGAAGCAAAAGGTGACACTCTTTATATGCAGCATGAAGATGACGAAGCAAGGTTGGAGTGGGCATTTTACCGTCCTTCCGGTTCTCATCCTGACCAGGTCAGTGACAAAAATGCCATGGTCTCCATCATGGCATTCAATCACTCCAGGTTAGGGGCATATGAGCGATTTAGAAGGTTACATCCCGATGTCATAGCGAATGACACTTTACGTGTGAAAGTACGAAACCGTAGCCGTATGCTCTTTCGTGCCATGATCGATGATGATTTCAATGAACTGGTGAATGTGTTGAACTTCGCACCTGTATTCCTGGAGCTGGCATGTGACCAAATGATCAATGGACGTATCTGGAATGATACCTTTGCAGATGTGATCGCAGCCACACACTTTCTGGAGATGGTAGAGGATCGGATGGATGATAAATTGGCTGAAGGCATCAAGAGACGATTGCAGCCTCTACACAGGTTCAATTATGAGGAAGCAAAAGCGTATCTTGAGCATTTGAGTGATCAAGCACAAAATTTGCATCTATTTATTAAAGCACACTACGTCAAGAAGTATACTGCATGGTTAGACTCCACGGAGTTACACCCTTTACAGCGTATTGTGTTGCAAAAACAGATCAATGATCTTAAGGAGAACATTTAATGCCTGAGCCTGTAATCAATGAAACAGAAGCACTGAAACGCGTCATGAAAGCGATCTATAACCTGAGTGATGAAGACAATTACAATGTGTATGATGCTGAAGATATCAGTGAGTATCTCGGCTTGGAAAAACTTTATGTGGACAGGGCGATCGGCACACTCTATATGGCTGGGTGTCTAAGTGAATGTATGCGTGCAGAAGATGACGGTATAGAGACTTTTGTATTGACAGACAAAGCGATCGACATGGTAGAACTTGGATGAAACTCATACTTTTTTACGAAAAACCCGGATGCAGCACCAATGCAAAACAGAAAAAAAGTTTGAAGGACGCGGGACATATAGTCATCACACGTAATTTACTGCAAATGGAAATGTCCAAAGAGGAACTTTTTTCTTATCTAAAAGAGAGATCACTCCAAGAGTGGTTCAATCCCAATGCACCCAAGATCAAAAACGGTCAGATAGATCCTAAAGATTTCTCTCAAGAAGAGGCACTGAGTCTACTTCTTCGTGAACCCATCCTCATCAGACGCCCCTTAATGAGTGTACATGGACATCGTATGTGCGGATTTGATCATAAAGAGATAGAAAATGTATTAGGGGTTCCGCTTCAGGATAGATTTCAGGAGAGCTGTACCCTGTCAAACCAGTGTCTTACGCCAATATCCCCTGCCACCCCGTAGGGAGATACATCTTTTATCTGGAAATCTTTTTTGATATTCATTTAAACGTTCACGTGTTGATTTCCCTGTATCACAATAAAAAACGAAAACTGTATCTTTGGGATAATGTTTCAGTTCAAAAGGATTGTAGAGTATGGTCTCTGTTCCTTCAATAGGTGTATTGATGGTATCGATCAGTACGGTTTGAATCCCTTTTTGTCTGTTGATCTCTTTGTGCTGCAGGTACTCTTCTTGTGACCACTCTTGTTTTTGCATGGTGTCTACTTTGGTTTTATAGAGATATATGCAAAATATATTCCCATTTGAATGTTGATCCTATCGAGATGAGGTGAAGCTAGAATGATAAATGCATTACTTTAGGTATGGATATGTTGTAAAAGTTAAAGATACACAGATCGATACATGGGCATTTGCTCTCCTACCCTTTGCGATGTAAGTCCCATCTGTGTATCGCATTGACTTGCTGCATATTCAGACTCCTAATATGAATACAATTCTAACACCTTTGAATAGGCCTTATAAGGTGTTGGATTGTTATCTCGTTTGTTCTACACAGAGAGTTACCAATGAAAATTTTGGTAGAGCCCGACAGCTTTATATCTGGAAGTATCACACGATTTTTATCCTGACAGAGACAGGGTGAGTAGCCCTCCAAAATAGAGAATAAGCAAAACCACACTTTCCAAACCAATGTTCCCCGGACCATGACGTTCCCGATATATCAGTCCCATAAGCAGGACACCGGTCATTAACATCGCATTGGCAAGCCAGAACTGCTCTGCATTTGAGATATCCTCATAGATCGGTCCTTCCCTGTAAGCGATATCGGATGCGGCAATAAAAAGCGTGTCAAATGCATTGCCTCCGATAATGTCTCCCACAGCCAGATTCAGTGCACCCATACGTACCGCAGTAATGGCTACCACAAGCTCGGGAATGGATGTCGATACAGCTGTAAATATACCACCGACGATCCCATGGGGTAAACCTGCTTTTTCTCCGAGAGGTATAGCTAGATGTGCGAGTGACCAACCTGCCAAAGAAACAATGGTTCCGTAGATCGCAAAGCGTATCCAGAGTTCCCAGAGATATTGGCCATGGCGATGGGCTTTGTCCTCTGTTTCGGATGAGGTGTCTTTTGTCTTTCTCGGAAGCCACATCGGTGTTTTGTGTGTACGGGCCAGAAGATGTACACCAAAGATATAGATCATGACCAGAACAATGGTAGCGGGATGAACGCCGAAGATACTGATTGATGGGACTGATAGTGCTACTGCATGTATGGCCAGGAGGGTCAGAAGGAAGGAAGACATAAAAAGATTTTCCGCTGATGCAGCGGCATGTTCAAGGTTCGCACGTTTATATGCTATATCTGCCAGAGCAAGAAATGCAGTTTGGGCGGCAATGCCTCCCAATCCATTACTTACAGCAAGTTCTGCATAGCCTGAAGCTGCAGCGGAGACAGAGGTTGTAATGCCTGACAATGATGTGGATGCACCGATAAAGACCGCACCCATCAGTGCTTCCCCCAATCCGGTCCTTTGCGCGAGATCACGCGCAGTTTTGGTCATTTTGATACCGAACCATCCGATAATGATAGTAACGGTAGCAAAAGCTGAAACGATCCATGGCAACGGCCAACTACCAAAATCTGTCAACGTATCCTCCTAGGATAATGAGAGATGATCTCTTTAGGTATGAAGATAGATCAGATCCAAAGATCTACTCTTTTGTCTCTTTGATCACT
>JBFEWI010000291.1:0-1450 GCA_041546475.1 Sulfurovum sp. | reverse complement strand
TCAAGCGAGATAATGTTGTCTAACTAGTCGTTCAAGTTGACAAGGCTCGTAGTGCCAAGGAGAAAGGCAAATGCATTTTGAAGTAACTCAGAAAATAGACACAGCAGTGTCTACGGCCTCGCAACTTAACTCCAAACGTTATGCATAAAAGGAAGTCACGAAAATGAATGGGTCATGTGTTTGCGGTGATGTTTCATATGAAATAACAGGAAAAGTAGAAAAACTTTATCAGTGTCACTGCACTATTTGCCAAAAACAAACCGGCTCATCTTCTCAGACTGGTTTTTTTGTAAGCTTGGCGCAATTCAATTGGTTAGAGGGCGAAGCCACAGTTACTAATTTCAAGAAAGACAATGGATATAGCGTTTCTTTTTGCTCTAAATGCGGGGCCACTGTGCCCAATGTTTTCAGTACTGGTGATAAGTATTGGGTTCCTGCCGGAGCATTTGAATCGCTTGAGGGCGCGAAAATAGAAAACCATATCTTCGTCGCAAATAAAGCTGAGTGGGATGAAATATGTGGGGATGCAATCCAGCATGATGGCTTCTTTCCAGTATATGCATAACAACGTGTTTAAGTCGCTCGCTCTCGCTCACTGGGACGCTTCGCCGCGTTGCGGCTCGCGCCCCTTAACACCACGTTAGCCATACAACAAGGAGAGTATCGGTGACAACGAATGCCACATTCAAGATGAAGAAGCTCCCTCTATTCTTCTACATCATCACTTATGGTGCTCTGGTATTTACGCTAGTTGTCGTCATTGAAGAGCGTGGCAATATCAATTGGCATGCATACGTGGCAGCACTGTCAGCAATGGCGGTTTTTAGTATTATTGTCACATATGCAGCCTCTTCATACTTCAAGTCCACCCTCACATCCAGTGGCATACATGGTTTTAACTTCGTCGGAAAACGGAAATACATGGAATGGAATGAGGTTATTTCAGTAAAACCATCCAACATCGGTGGCCTAAGATACTTACGTGTGTTTTCACTCACATCAAGGCTGGCTATTTGGCTGCCGTTAAATGTCAATAACATAAATGAACTTATAAAAGTCGTAAGTACATTGGCTCCTGAAAAAAATGCACTTAGAGAGTATCTATTGAAAAATGGCTAACAAGCGACTGTGATCCAAAGTCAAGGCCCTAGGCATATTTTTCCTGCCAGGTGTTTCCATCTCTTACCATGGCATTTAGAATCGTAATCATCTTCCTCATGCAGGCAGTCAGAGCGACTTTTTTATGTTTGCCCTGTGCCACGAGGTGCTGATAAAAGGTACGAATTACCGGGTTATGCTGGATGGATGTGAGCGCAGCCATAAAGAGGATCGTTCGTACACTATGCCGTCCACCACGAATACGCCGTTTTCCTCTTAACTTGCCACTGTCACGGTTGTAAGGTGCGACACCAGTTAATGCAGCGACCTGCTTCTGGGTGAGCGCCCCCAG
>JBFEWI010000213.1:0-2653 GCA_041546475.1 Sulfurovum sp. | reverse complement strand
CCCAGTCTTTTTGTCACGATACGTACCACATCTGCCGTAGAGTCTGCACGTAGGGTAACTTCATGATTTTCTGCATCATTGAGTCTGACCAAGAACTTTTGGTCCTCGAAACATTCATGCTGATGGTAAGAGAAGAGCGGTGTAACGATCTCTTCAAATCCAAGCGTCTCCAATGTTTCGCTTGCGATACGCTCTATCTCTCTTTTTATCTTGGCGCTCTGCCCAAAATAAAGCCTGCTCCCACTAGGGATCTCGTGTTCAAATATCATTTAGTTACTCTTTTTAAAATACGTTTCGTTAAAGACACGGCTTGCCGTACCGTCAAACGCTCTTCTGCCCAGGTCAGCCAAGGCCAGTTCAACAGCATTCACTACCCATGCAGACTCATATACCGGGATGAGCCCCATCTGGTTGATACGGAAGATCTTACCTTTGAGGTGGTCCTGGCCTCCTGCTATGTTCACGCCGTACTTTGTTTTAAGCAGTTTGCGTATCGGCTCTGCATCTTCATCGAACACTGTACTCATAGACGGTGCCGGTGTTTGCGGATAGATAGAAAAACCGATCGCTTCCAGAGCTGCGTGTGTTGCACATGCTCTTGCTGCTGTATTGGCATATAAAGCATCCATCCCCTCTTCATCGATCGCATCAAATATAGCGTTAAGTCCGATGATCAATGTCGTTGCCGCTGTGTATGCCGTCGTGTTCTGCTGCTGTTTTTTGATCTCTGAAGCAAGGTTGAAGTAGTAGTCTACCCCTTTGCCTATCTTCTCTACGGCTGCCTGTGAAAAACCGATCATCGCAAGTCCGGGAGGAAGCATCAATGCTTTCTGGCTTCCCGTGACCAATGCATCGATATTCGAAATATCGATAGGTTCCACACCTACCGCAGTGATACCATCCGCTACGATCATGATGTCAGGATTGATCTCTTTGGCTCTTTTCGCGATCGCTTCTACGGGATGACGAAGTCCACCGGCACTTTCACACACCTGTATAAAGATCGCGTCGATATCCAGATTCTCGCTCAACGCATTTTCAACATCTGCCACAGAACAAGGCGTATTCCACTCATAGCTGAGTTCCACTTTATCTCTTCCTATCGCATCAGCGATTTTTCCAAAACGCTCACCGAACTTACCGGCATTTACGGTCAATGCTTTACTCTTACAGAGGTTTAGCATACATGCCTGCATCGCACCTGTACCTGAGGAGGCGATCATCACACACTCATCCATGCCGAAGAGTTTTAAAAGTCTTTCACGGGCCTCTTTAAAGATAGCCTCGAACTCTGGGGTTCTATGGTGTAACGTAGGTGTTGCCATCGCTTGGCGAACAGACTCCGGTACTGGTGTAGGTCCTGGGGTAAAAAGTAGCATAATCATCCTCGTTGTTGTCACCGTTCAAAAGACGGCATAATTACGTGGATTATATCCAAAATGAGGTTAGAGAATGGTGAAGGAAGATAATTAGATAATCGCAGAAGAGGAGGAGGTCCCTTCTACTGCATTTTTAGGAAAGTACAGCAGTTTGCTGACCGATCTCTTTATATCTCGCATAATAGTGTTCTACAAACGCTCTGATCTCTTCTTTTACCGGTAAAAATACGCCGTTTTCTTTACGCGCATAGGTACTCAAATAGAGATTTGCATCGGCTTTTGACAGGTAATTTTCTGCCAGGTTTCTATAGGCATATTGATAGCTCTCTTTCATCGTATCATACTTGCTGTAATCGATCTGTATCTCTCCGTCATAAGTGATGATACCTGAGCTGAAGAGGATATCTAGATGGATCAATCCTTCACAATAATACGGCAGGACTTCACCCACTTCACGCCAGGCCATCAGCCCCACTGCACGGGAAACAAGGTCATTGACAATGTGATCTTTAAGTGCTTCGCGTTCATTATGGAAAAAGGCCATCAAACCCCCTGAAGTGGCTTTAAACTCTTCGATATTTTTAAACTGTCCGGAGCAGTTCATCTTTTTTTCCGTCTCTTCATCTATCCAGAGGATATGACCGTATTCATGTCCTACCGTGGAGATATCGTAGATCTCTTGCCAAAGATCAGGATCTGTATCAATAAGCGCCCGTTGCGCCTTCACAAAATCTTCCCCCATGGTTTCGACTGAAAGTTTCATAATGGGTTTGGATTTTTTAGACTCCATGACAAAATCGGCATACGCAAAGATCTTTTTCCCAAGCTCTGAAGAAACCTGTTCATCATTCGGTACGACCTGTGCCGAAAAAAGACCATTGAACTCTGCTCCGTAGTAAAGGACAGGTTGACCTATATAGAGCTGGGTTTCATCCACCTGTAAAAGATTCTTACTCATCGTATGCAGGGCTTCTTGACCAAAATCTTTTGCCATCTCATAGGCAAAAAGTTTAATGTTATTGCGTGTACTTGAGCCTTCCTGCAATTTGGGATTGACAATACGCAGATCCCATTCCAATGCAACGGCTTTTCTGTAATGATCTTCATAATACTCTAACGGATGCCCTACCTGAAAAGGTGTCGTTACAGCCATCCAACGTCTGTCTACATCTGCCCATTTTCCTATCAATTCATTTGTCTTTGTATGCGTAAAAGCTACTTTGAGTGCTGTAAAATAGGCTATCCATTCTGCTTTTTGATTAAAAACATCATCT
>JBFEWI010000030.1:0-12179 GCA_041546475.1 Sulfurovum sp. | reverse complement strand
ATATCCATCAAACCTTCATGCTGAGCCTGAAGAAGTATCTTTTGTGTAGCAGGGGTCACGATCATACGTGTATGTTTTGCCACTCTTTTGCCTTTCATGATCTCTGCTGCGATACGAAGGTCTTCGATACGGCCATTCGTACACGATCCGATCATCACCTGATCTACCTTAAGATCATCTGCAACAGCTTGTTCTACCGGCTTACCGTTTGATGGCAAGAAAGGATAAGCGATTACTGGTGAAAGTGCCGCAGTGTCTATCGTGATTACTTGGCAGTAGTTGGCATCTTCATCCGCTACATGGATCTTAGGTTCCGCTCTTAAACCACCATTGATCTCTTTTCTCTCTTCAAGGTACGCCAACGTGATATCATCGACTGCAAAGATACCATTTTTAGCACCCGCTTCGATCACCATATTTGCGATAGAGAATCTATCAGCCATACCAAGATGCTGTATCGCCTCACCTGTAAATTCGATCGCTTTGTACAATGCGCCATCCACGCCTATCTGACGGATAAGCTCCAAGATAATGTCTTTACCGTAGATATGCTCACCTGGTATACCTGTCAATTCCACTTTGATCGTTTCAGGAACTTTAAACCAGTTACCTCCCGTGATCATCCCAAAAGAAAGGTCCGTACTTCCCATACCTGTTGAAAAAGCACCAAGCGCACCGTGTGTACAAGTGTGGCTGTCGGCACCGATGATCACATCACCAGGAACAACCAGTCCCTTTTCCGGGAGCAAGGCATGCTCGATACCCATATCTTTCTCATCGAAAAAGTATTTCATATCATGCTTATAGGCGAAATCTCTAGAGATCTTTGCCTGGTTCGCTGAAGCGATATCTTTTGCAGGGATGTAGTGATCCATCACGATACAAAAGTTGTCAGGCCTTGCCAGTTTTTCTGCACCAGACTCTTCAAATGCTCTGATGGAGATAGGTGTCGTAATGTCATTTCCGATGATCATATCGATATCTACTCTAACGATCTCTCCTGCATGCACTTCACGCCCTGCATGCTCCGAGAAGATCTTTTCTGTCATAGTTTGTCCCATAGGTTGTCCTTTGATTATAGAACGTTTTTTGAACCAAGCCCAAAAAACTATGCTGCCGCTATGGCAACTTACTTGATCGTTCTAATTATAATAATATTACGCGAATTATAGCGAAAAAAAATTATGCTAGAATTTCACAACACATATGAAGAAAGATACTAATGAAATTATACGAACTCAAAGCCATCGCCGAACGTCTCAATGACTTCTCATTTATCAGTCGGGCCAGACGTGTAGAAGACAATACGATAGAGTTGGTATTTGACAAATCT
The DNA here is from genome assembly GCA_041546475.1 of Sulfurovum sp. Classification (GTDB taxonomy): domain Bacteria; phylum Campylobacterota; class Campylobacteria; order Campylobacterales; family Sulfurovaceae; genus Sulfurovum. The sequence continues at coordinate 10,846 of JBFEWI010000030.1, read as the reverse complement.
GACAGTTATTTCTTTAACATGACACGAGGGCACAGTTTCATCTATAAAGCCCCGTCACAAAGACCGATCCAAGGCTATAATGCACCTTTTGACACCCTGCTACATACCCTCTTATCTGCAAGCAAGCTCATCTCTGTGGATATACCAAATGAAGACCGTATCCTACGCTTGACACTTGCCCCAAAAAGTTCTTATAAGGACAAGATTATCCACCTGCAGCTGGAATTTACAGGTAAAAATACCAATGCCATTCTGATCGATGACAATGAGGTCATCATAGAAGCTCTCAGACACATTGATGCTGACAGCTCTTTCCGTGTCATCCGTCCGGGTGTGGAACTCCTTGCCATACCCCCATTCAAACGTACAGAAGAGAGCAAAGAGGTCCCGGATGTTGATGCCTACCTCGAAGAGAAATATCTTCAGATGCATACGAAAAAACTTTCAGAGCTCAAAAAACAGAAACTCTCACTTACTGATAAAAAGATCCAAAAACTAGACCAGCTCTTGAAGAAACTTCCCGATGAGGCAGCACTGAATGATGAAGCGCAGAAATACAAAGAGTATGCCAACCTTATCCTAGCCAATCTCTATCAGATCAAACCCTATGACACGAAGCTTCAAACCTATGATTTTGAAGGCAATGAAGTGACCATCAAACTACCCAAAGATATGAAGGTCAACCGTCTGAGTGATCACTTTTTCAACCTCTCCAAACGGGCGAAGAACAAAGCCAAGAACGTGCATATAGAAAAAGAGAACCTCGAAAGCAAAAAAGCGTTCTATGAAAATATCTACTATGCGATCGAACAAGCCAAGGATCCGTATGAACTTGAACTCCTTGTGCCCAAACGCGGGAAGTCTCAACGTAAAAAAGAGCGTCTAAAAGAGGGAGAACTCTTCTGGATAGAGGATTATAAAGTCCTCGTGGGACGCAACAGTAATGAAAACCAGAAACTCCTGGAAATGGCAAAAGCCAACGACCTCTGGATGCATATACGGGATGTGCCATCCAGTCATGTCATCATCAGAACCGATAAACAAAACCTGCCCGACTCGGTACTCAAAGCGGCCGCAAAACTCTGTGTAGATTTTTCTGTCAAGAATCCCGGAGATTACGAAGTCGATTACACAAAGCGTAAATTTGTCAAAGTGCAGGAGGGGGCCAATGTACTATACAATAAATATGACACAATTTCTGTCACCAAAGAGGGTGTTGAAATAAGAGTCTAGTGCCGTCTAATCCAAAGCGTGCTATAATATTCTTCATTTAAAAAACGAGGGAATCGTCATGACAAAAATATTTAAAGATTATCAAGAACGATGGATTACTGGCATTGGACTATTGGCACTTGTTGGATTTATCGGCTGGGTCGATAACTTTTTTGTTATGTGGGCTTTTTTAGGTCTTATCTATATGTTCGCCTTTTATGAAGCAATGAAACTTTTCAAACTGACCGATACCTCTATGTATGTATGGGCTGCCCTTTTGTGGCTCATTGCCTATTTTTACCCTAATCCGGATGATCTCTTCTTCTTGATGGCAGTCATATTTGCTTCTTCGCTTGCCTATTTTCATAATTTTGACAAGAGACTGATTCTCCCTTTCTTATACCCGGTCAGTGGGATACTCTTCTTTCTTATCCTCTACCAGGATTTTGGTATCGCATCTATGTTCTGGCTCCTTGTCACCGTAGCACTCACAGATGTCGGTGCATTCTTTACAGGCAAGGCCATAGGGAAAACAAAATTTTCAGATACCTCTCCAAACAAAACACTCGAGGGTGTTTTTGGCGGTATTATCCTCGCAACTCTTGCAGGTAGTTTTGCCGGACTTTTTGTCGTGGAGTGGTGGATCGCGATCGTTGTCACAGTGGTGACTTCTGTGGCATCAGTATTTGGTGATCTTTTTGAATCGTATCTTAAACGTGAAGCGGGGGTCAAAGATTCTGGAGACCTGCTACCGGGACACGGTGGTATCCTGGACAGGATAGACGGCTACCTTTTTGGCGCAGTCATCATGGTCATTGCACTCAGATCCCTGCTCTAATCTATGTCCAGCATCGTTTTACTCGGCTCGACCGGCTCCATTGGGGTCAATACCCTTATCATTGCAGAACGCTATAACATTACCATAGAAGCGCTTGTCGCAGGGAATAATATTGATCTGCTGAACACACAGATCAAAAAGTACCAGCCCAAAGTGGTAGCCATTGCCAATGAGGCAGACAGAGCCAAAGTGAATCATCCCCATGTACTCTGTGGGGCAGAAGGTATTTTAGAACTTATAGAGATGTCCCAGAGCGATACTGTGGTCAATGCACTTGTAGGCTATGCCGGTCTTGCCCCTACGCTTAAAGCCACTGGACTTGGCAAAAAAGTTGCACTGGCAAATAAAGAGTCTCTGGTCGTTGCAGGGGAGTTCATAGACATCTCTCTCATCACACCGATAGACTCTGAGCACTTTGGCCTATGGTACCTTATGAATGAACGTCCTGTCTCCAAACTCTATATCACTGCAAGCGGCGGTGCTTTCAGAGACTGGGAACTGGGAAAAATGAAAGATGCGACCTTTTCAGATGCACTCAAACACCCTAACTGGTCCATGGGGAACAAGATCACTATCGATTCGGCCACCATGACCAATAAACTCTTTGAACTGTTAGAAGCGAAATGGCTCTTTGACACAAGTAACATTGATGCACTCATAGAAAAAAAGTCGATCATCCATGCACTCGCAGAATTCACAGACGGTTCTACCACGGCACATTTTGCAGGCGTAGATATGAAACTTCCTATTGCCTTTGCATTGAGAGGAGAAGTGGAAGAAGCCATCCTGCCTCCGACAGATCTGCTCAGTATAGGTGCCTTGGAATTCCTGCCTATTGAAGCGGAGCGTTACCCTATCTGGAGTATCAAAGAGCATATCTTGGAACATCCCCATTTGGGTGTGGTGGTCAATGCAGCAAATGAAGAAGCAATAGAGGCATTTCAGCAAGATCGATGTTCCTTCTTTGGTATGAGTGAAATAGTTTTAGATGCCTATAAAAAGTTTGAAGAGGTAAAAGCATCGAACATCGATGAAATTATCCAAATAGATCAAGAGGTAAGAGCATATGTCCAACAACGATAAAGTACTCATCCTGCATGGCTGGGGAGGGAGCGATGCCCCGCACTGGCAGGCAGAACTAGCAGCTACTATCGCCAAAGCATACGGGACGGTCTCTTTCCCCCTGCTTGACAACTGTCATTTCCCCACTAAGAACAGATGGGTCAAACAACTCAAAGAGATACTGGAAGATTTTAAACCCGATACCGTTGTATGCCACTCTCTGGCCAATACACTCTGGTTCTGGCTCTGCGAAGAACAAGATTTCATTCAAGAGATATCTGGGATCAAAAGACTTTTCATGGTCTCTCCGCCAAGTCTTACCACTGAGGTCCATACCATTAAAACCTTTTTCCCTTGCCGACTTCCGGAAAGTCTCTATGCCAAAGAGATACAGATGATCGTTTCGGACAATGACCCGTACATCGAGGTAGAAGAGGCACAAAGCATCGCAGAACAGTATGATGTACCCCTCACTGTGATCAAAGATGCAGGCCATATCAATGCCGACAGCGGCTATGGGAAATGGGACCTGATAGAAAAACTTGTATTGGACAGATCATGATCTTAAGTATTGAATCCAGCTGTGACGACAGCTCTATAGCGATCACCGAGATAGCCACAAAAAAAGTGCTTTATCATAAGAAGATCTCCCAGGAGGCACAACACTCCTGTTACGGCGGTGTGGTCCCTGAACTTGCATCGAGACTGCATGCTGTTGCACTGCCTGAGATACTCAAAGAGACCCAGCCCTACTTTGAAAAGCTCAAAGCCATTGCCGTCACCAATCAACCCGGACTGGGGGTCACGCTGCTTGAAGGCATTGCGATGGCAAAAACCTTAAGTACGCTGCTTGAGATACCGCTTATCCCCGTACATCACCTCAAAGGACATATCTACTCACTGTTTATTGAAAAAGAACCTATTATGCCTTTGCTGGTCCTTCTCATCTCCGGAGGGCATACACAGGTGATACGGGTTGAAAGTTTTGAACATATGGAGATCCTTGCTACGAGTATGGATGACTCTGTGGGCGAAAGTTTTGACAAATGTGCCAAAATGATGGGATTAGGCTATCCTGGAGGGCCGCTCATAGAAGCACTCGCACTTAAAGGAGATGAGAACCGTTTTGACCTGCCTGTACCGTTACGCAATTCTCCTCTCATCGCTTTCTCTCTCTCAGGACTGAAAAATGCTGTCAGACTTCAAGTCGAGGCACTTGGCGGCAGTGAGAATATGAGTGAACAGGATAAAGCGGATCTCTCTGCATCCTTCCAAAAAGCGGTCAAGCTTCACCTGCTCCAAAAAAGCAAAAAGATCTTTGCCAAAGAGAAGATCAAAGACTTTGCTATCGTCGGTGGGGCCTCTGCCAATAAATACCTTCGAAATGCCTACCAAAACCTTTGTGATGAATTTGGCAAAACGATGCATCTGGCCCCACTCGAATACTGTGCGGACAATGCTGCTATGATAGGAAGATATGCACTGGAAGCCTATAAAAGAGAGTGCTTCATCGACCCCAATGAAATCGATATCGTAAGCAACAAAAAACAACAAAACGGGATGCTTCTTTGATTGTCACTTCAATCCCCGTTTTATAGCCAGATATCTAAGCTATTTTTAGCTAGAATATATACACTTATACCCCAAGAAACGGAGTCTTAAACATGTCAGAATATGGTGCTAGTAATATTAAAGTCCTTAAAGGACTGGAAGCGGTAAGAAAAAGGCCTGGTATGTACATTGGTGATACCTCTATCAAAGGTCTTCATCACCTTGTATACGAAGTTGTAGATAACTCTATCGATGAAGCGATGGCAGGATTCTGTGATACGATCAAGGTCACACTTACAAAAGAGGGTTCTGCCATCATCGAAGATAATGGTCGTGGTATCCCTGTAAAAGAGCATCCCACCGAAAAAATATCAGCAGCAACCGTCGTACTGACCGTTCTGCATGCGGGTGGTAAATTCGATAAAGATACCTACAAGGTTTCAGGTGGACTTCACGGGGTAGGTGTCTCTGTTGTAAATGCGCTTTCCAAAAAACTGGATATGACCATTTTCAAAGATGGCGAGATCCACACACAAAGCTTCCAAAAAGGTATCCCCGATGCCCCACTGGCATCTGGTGACAGTACAAGAAAACACGGGACAAGAATTGAGTTCTGGCCGGATGAAACGATATTTAAAGAGAGTGTGACTTTCCAAAAAGAGATCCTCATGAAACGTTTCAGAGAACTCTGTTACCTGAATCCAAAGATCACCATCGACTTTAGAGATGAACGTGACGGGACCAAAGAACTCTATCATTTTGAAGGAGGGATCAGACAATTCGTTGAAGATATGAATACGAAAAACCCTCTTTCAACGGCACAGTTCTTCCAGGGGAAAGCAGATGACATCGAAATCGATATTGCACTCATGTATTGTGATGCAGATTCAGAAAAGGTGCTCTCTTTTGTAAACAACATTAAAACAGTCGAGGGTGGTACACATGAAGCTGGATTTAGAGCTGGCCTTACACGTTCTATGGCAAGCTACATTGCCAAAAATGCCAATGCCAAAGAGAAAGGGACCAAAATTACAGGAGATGACTGTAAAGAGGGTCTCATCGCCATCATTTCCGTACGTGTACCAGAACCACAGTTCGAAGGACAGACCAAAGGAAAACTGGGTTCTTCTTATGTACGTCCTTTGGTACAAAAGTTCTTCTCCGAAAACTTTAACAAATACCTTGAAGAGACCCCTTTGGAAGCAAAAGAGATCATGGCACAGATACTCCTTGCCGCCAGAGGTAGGGATGCAGCGAAACGTGCAAAAGATCTGGTAAAACGTAAAGACTCTATGAGTGTAGGAACACTCCCTGGTAAACTTGCGGACTGTCAAAGCAAAGACCCTGAGATCTCTGAGATCTACCTGGTGGAAGGGGATTCTGCCGGTGGTTCTGCCAAGCAGGGCCGTGACAGAGTTTTCCAAGCGATCCTGCCGCTCAAAGGTAAGATCCTTAACGTAGAGAAAGCACGTTTGGAAAAGATCCTCAAATCAGACGAGATCAAAAATATGATCACGGCACTGGGTTGCGGTATCGGTGAAGAGTTTGATGAGGAGAAACTAAGATACCACAAGATCATTATCATGACCGATGCCGATGTGGATGGTTCTCACATTCAGACACTGCTGATGACATTCTTCTTCAGATTCTTGAAACCGGTCATTGAAAAAGGCTATCTCTATCTTGCACAACCACCGCTTTACCGTTACAAAAAAGGGAAAAATGAGACCTATCTGAAAGATGAAAAAGCACTCAATGATTATCTGATAGAAAACGGTATCTCTGCGATTGAAAGCAGCACCATGGGACAGGCAGACCTTGTAGACCTCTTTAAACTCGTCGCATACTACCGTATGACGCTCAAAGAGATAGAAAAACGTTTTGCACTGCCTGAAGTACTTCGATATATGATCGAAAACCCTGATATCATAGGTACGAACAACCAGGAACTTTCAAAAACGATCGAGTCATACATCGCTGAACTGGGGTATAACATCCTCAACAAAACCATTACTGAAGATACGATACACCTCTTTGTACAGACCAATGACGGGCTGGAAGAACTCATCGTGGATGAGATACTCTTTACAAACCCTCATTACAATGAAGCGATACATATACACCAAAAGATCAATGACCACATCACGGATGAATTTAAAGACCAGGACCTTCTTGCACTCTTCGCAGAGGTTGAAAGTTCGGCAAAAAAAGGTGCCTATATCCAGCGGTATAAAGGTCTGGGGGAGATGAACCCTGAACAGCTCTGGGAAACAACGATGACACCTGAGAACAGAAGACTGTTACAGGTAACGATAGAAGACGATGAAAGTGCCAGTGATACATTCACGCTCTTCATGGGAGATGAAGTAGAACCTAGAAGAAACTACATTGAGAGCCATGCAAAAGATGTAAAACACTTGGATGTTTAATGCTCTATTCACAAAAAGAAGAAAGAGAACGACGTTTTAGCCTGGCTCTCAGAGCAGGGTTGCCCATACTCATTCTTATTTTTCTTGTGTTTTACACAGCACTTGATCATGCCAGTACACTGACCATTGGTCTGAAAGATGGAATGCTCCTTGCTGCCATTACTTTTATTGCCATCTATTATATTTATTTTTTAATGAATCTAAGTGTGCAGGAGACTTTCTTGGATCAGACCACACAGGGATTTAACAAAAAAACATTTGTCAAAAAACTGCAAGAGTACAAACCAAAATCTTTGGCATGTATGAGTATTGAAAACCTTTCCCTGTTAAGCGAAAATTACAGCAGCGACCAGATAGATAACCTTCTCTATACCGTTTCCAGGAAACTGAACCTCGTATTTAAACAAAACGGTTTGGAGAGGGTACTGATAGGCCGGGGACGCGGTTCAGAATTTTTGATCGCACTGAATGACAACTACACACATATAGAAACGATTTTGGAAACACTGATCAAAGAGAACAGCCGTATCAACGATATTGATGTAGAGTTTAAATTTGCGATCATCACGAATCCCGATAAAGACTTTACAAAAGCGATACTGCAACTTCGAGATATACTCGCAAGTCAAGCGGAAGATGACGCTCAAGAGAAAGATACCTCCAAAACAAAAGATGCCCAGGAACTTTCAAGCATAGAAAAAGAGGTGATCAGTACGATCCAGAAGAAAAAACTGCTTTTGTCCTTCAGACCGCTTATGAATACTGCCACCCATACGATAGATACCTATGAAATTTCGGTCAAGCTGGAATCAGAAACCCATAAAGATATTCTGCCACGTGTATTTTTACCCATCATTAACCGCTTGGGTCTGGGAAGGGAGTATGATTTCACATTGATCAAACATGTGATAGAACTCTTGCCTCTTGTCGATGAGTCGATCTCGTTTACCTTTAATCTTTCGCCCTTTTCTCTCAGGGATAGCTCTTTTCAGGCAAAACTTTTTGCCTATTTAGAGGAAAAACAGGTCGACCCGTCCCGTCTTATTATCCAGCTTTATGAACGTAAAACACACCATGATCTTAGCGGATACCTTAAAACCCTAAAGAGTTTCAGATCTCATGGGTTACGGATCTGTATCGATAATTTCGGTTCCTCCAATGCGTCTATGGAATATATGAAACATTTTAAATTTGACATGATACAGTTCGATAGAAGTTATGTGACAAAACTAGAAGATGAAACAACCTATGCAATGCTGCACTCTTTGATCAACATGGCAAAAGAGTTAAACGTACAGACTGTGGCCAAGTGGGTCGACAATGAAGCCCAAGAGAATAAACTAAAAATGCTGGGTATTGACTACATACAAGGGTTTGGCGTAAGCAAATCCATCAATGAAACAACACTCATCAATAGATACAACTAAAGGAAAAACAATGAAATACGGCGAAAAAGAGATACTGGAATTTGACATTCACAGCGAAGAGAATTATTGGCCTAATGAGCATCAAAAGAATTATACGATCAATATTGAACTTCCCGAGTTCATGTGTATGTGTCCGCGTTCTGGATATCCTGATTTTGCCACGATCAAACTGAGCTATCAGCCGGATCAAAAAGTGATAGAGCTTAAAGCATTGAAACTCTACATCAATTCATTCATGAGACGGTATATTTCACATGAAAACTCTGCCAATGAGATCTATGATACCCTCTACAGTAAGCTCAAGCCTAAATCTATGAAACTTATTGCAGATTTTAATCCTAGGGGAAATGTACATACCGTCATAGAGATAGACAGTACAAAAAACTAAAACATTACAATTTGACATACATTTAAATTCGCTTCGAAAAATCTATTATGATACCCTATATGAACAGTAAGGATACCCATGATAGATTTTCATGAAGTGATGCAGAGGGTCAAAGAGATTCTCTCAACACAAACCAACAAAAAAAAGATACTCGACAGAGATATAGCAGACTCTCTTGAACTTGATCCACAATATTTTGCAGTCATTAAAAGACGAAAAAAAATCCCCTATGAACCTTTAGCCTATTTCTGCAAACAAAACAGGATCAGCCTGAACTGGATCCTTCTGGCACAAAAACCTCAATATTTGACCTAGAAAGGTATAGTAGAGTACTCTTATATCTTGATAAACAGGATATATCTCTTCTGTTCGTCATTTTTACCAAATCCAACGATCTCCATATCTTTATACTGGGCATTGACGTCCATTTTAAGCTCAAACAGCATCGCTTCCATATCAAGTATCAAGATGGAGGGGATAAGCTCTCCTATCGTCAATTTCTTATCACTCGCATCTATCTTGAATGTCAGTTGTCTTTTTTCTCTCTCTAACTCTACAGTGTTTAGAGGTGCTTCACCTGCATAGATAAGTTTTTCGCTATCTTGGTCATCTGTTTTAAGCAGGCCGGCCGTGACCTCATAGCTTTCATGGTTGCCTATCTGCTCTCTAACATCTTCTATAAGGTCAATAATTACTCTCATGGATATCCTTTAAATACTATACTATGCCAATGCAAAAAATTAAAATAGAATAATATTTAGATATGGTTTAAAATTTGGTGTTCATTTGCTGTAGATTTGATTGAATTGTTTTTGTGCAGAGAGGGAGCTTACAAATAGTAAGTGACCGAACGGAGCAAAATCCATTCGATCGAAGATATCGTAAAGAAACGCTAAATTAGCTGTTTCTTTTTTCGATGATCTCTTTAGCTACGTTAGACGGAACCTCTTCATAATGATCAAATTCCATAGCGTACGTCGCACGACCTTGAGTCATTGAACGTAGGTCTGTTGAGTAACCGAACATTTCAGAAAGTGGTACGAACGCATTAACGATCTTGTTACCAGCTCTATCATCCATACCAGAAACGTTTCCTCTTCTTTTTGCAACGTCACCGATCACGTCACCCATAAAGTCTTCCGGAGTCTCAACTTCAACTTTCATCATTGGTTCAAGGATCACTGGATTTGCTTCTTTACAACCAGCTCTGAATCCCATAGATCCTGCAAGTTTAAACGCCATTTCAGACGAGTCAACATCGTGGTAAGAACCATCATAAAGTGTTACTTTAACATCTTCTACTGGATATCCTGCCTGGATACCTCTAGCCATAGCTTCTTGAATACCCTTATCTACAGGCCCGATGAACTCTTTAGGGATGACACCACCTTTGATCTCATCAACGAACTCATAACCAGCACCTGCCTCTTGAGGCTCGATTCTGAGGTATACGTGACCGAACTGTCCACGACCACCAGACTGTTTCGCATACTTGTATTCTTTCTCTACAGATTGTCTGATCGTCTCACGGTATGCAACTTGCGGTGCACCAACTTCCGCTTCAACTTTAAACTCTCTCTTCATTCTGTCTACAAGAATCTCAAGGTGAAGTTCACCCATTCCAGAGATGATCGTTTGACCTGACTCTTCATCTGTAGAAACACGGAAAGATGGATCTTCTGCAGCAAGTTTACCAAGTGCAAGTCCCATTTTTTCCTGGTCAGCTTTTGTTTTAGGTTCAACAGCAACAGAGATAACAGGCTCTGGGAAATCCATTCTTTCAAGAACCACTTTATCTTTGTCTGAACAAAGTGTATCTCCTGTTGTTGTATTTTTAAGACCAACAACCGCACCGATCTCACCAGCGTAGATCTCAGATACTTCTTCACGTTTGATCGCATGCATTTTCATGATACGACCGATACGCTCTTTTTTCTCT
>JBFEWI010000055.1:0-9330 GCA_041546475.1 Sulfurovum sp. | reverse complement strand
GGTATCCGATATATTGACTATGTTCAAAGTTGGGGACCGCTAATCTTTGGTCATGCAGATGCAGAGATCGAAACATCTGTACTAGAAGCAGTCAAAAGAGGATTAAGTTTTGGTGCGCCTACAACGATAGAGACTGAGCTTGCTAATGAGATCGTGACGCTTTTTGACAGCATTGATAAAGTACGTTTCGTTAGTTCCGGAACGGAAGCAGTGATGTCTGCTATCCGTTTGGCTCGTGGTGTTACAGGCAGAGAAAATATTGTGAAATTTACAGGATGTTATCATGGTCACTCTGATTCATTGCTTGTACAGGCAGGTTCAGGTTTAGCTACATTTGGTAGTCCATCAAGCCCGGGTGTACCGGCTGACCTTACAAAACATACACTGTTGGCAACATATAACGATATTGAATCCGTACTGAAATGTTTTGAAGAATCACCAGAGGGTATCGCATGTGTGATCATTGAGCCTATAGCCGGGAACATGGGGCTTGTACCTGCGGATGAAGCATTTTTGGAAGAACTTAGATGTCTATGTACCAACCATGGTGCACTGCTTATCTTTGATGAAGTTATGAGCGGGTTTAGAGCTTCACTTAGAGGGGCTCAAGGTATTTCAAATGTAAAACCGGACATGGTGACTTTGGGTAAGGTCATCGGTGCAGGTATGCCTGTGGGTGCATTTGGTGCATCAGCCCAGATCATGGCACACCTTTCTCCTGAAGGTCCAGTTTACCAGGCAGGAACACTTTCAGGTAATCCTGTAGCCATGGCAGCAGGACTTACAAGTCTTAGAAAGCTCAAATCCAATCCTTCTTTATATGTATCACTTGGAAATAAAGCTAAAAAGCTTATGGATGGTTTCAAAAAAGCTGCAGATGCATCCAACATACCTTTGGTGACTGATGTAAGAGGAAGCATGTTCGGTTTTTTCTTCTCCGATAAACCAGTGAAAAACTTCGATGATGCATTAGAGAACGATACAGCAAGGTTCGCAAAATTCCATAAAGGTATGTTGGACAGAGGTGTCTACCTTGCCTGTTCATCATTTGAGGCAGGGTTTATCTGTGCAGCAATGACGGATGAAATGATAGATGAGACGATCAAAGCGGCGTATGAAGTGATGGCTGAAATAGCCTAGCTCACACTTCATATTATTTTGGGGAAACAGCCATAAAGTAATCCTCTTTGTAAAGGAAATATCATGAAAAATTTTCTACTCCTTTTGGTACTTATCCTACCTCTTTTTGCTACGGAGCTTACCCTTACGACCGAAGATGGATTTGAACTCCACGGTTGGCTTGAAAAACCGAAAAATGCTACGAAACCTGCGCCTATTGTGCTTCTGGCACACCAGTTCGGTTCAGACCATACATCCTGGGATATACTTACAAAGACTCTGCATGAAAAAGGTATGGCGACACTCAGTGTGGATCTCCGTGGTCATGGAAAGTCGAACATGCAAAAAGGTGCAGAGAACAGCGTACAACTACCTAAAAATACAAGTGAAGTGAGAGCAGCATTTGATGTAAGTGCTCCAAAAGTGGGCTTTTCCAAAATACCTCAGGACCTCATAGCATGGTTAGAGAGGTTAGAAGAGGATCAAAGCCTGGATATGCAACAACTCTACCTTATAGGTGCATCACTGGGTGGTGCATCGTTGATACCTGTACTGAATGACTATGATGCAAAAGCACTGATCACGCTTTCTGCAGGAAGATCAAACAGCAGTGAAAGTGAGATGGCACTTTCAAGCTCTCTGACAAAAACCTACTTCGTGGCTACCAAAAACGACCCGTTAGGTGCGAACGTGAATGCGCTTGAATATGGCAAAAAAGCCATTGCAGGTACCACACTTATACTCTCTGGTGATGGACATGGTACAGTGCTGTTATCTAAAATAGAAGAGTACATCATGCTGTTTATGGAGTTGTCGAACTAAGTAGACAGATATGGTGCAGAAAAGAGCAGGAAAAACTTGATTACAAACCATGCTCTATGTACCAATTGGCTATACTACATGTTTAAATTATGAGGACTAAAAATGCAAAATAATACGGAAGAACCCAAATTCAAAAAAGTAGTAGATGCTGCAGACGGGCTCAGTCTTGGTATTTCCATGGTTGTTGCTGTCATTATCGGTGTAGGTATAGGATTGGGGTTACGTAATCTTACAGGTGCAGGATGGACACTCTGGATCGGTGTATTTATAGGTATTGGTGCAGCTATCTCCAATGTCTACAAAGCATATGCAAAACAAAAAAAGTCGTTGGATGAGCTGGCTAAGGATCCTAGATATACCTATAAACAAGAGCAACAGGCCAAATATGATGCTGAGGATGATGATGCATAGTATGAACCGTAAGATCTTTACGGTACTCGTTACTGTCGACATTTTACTACTATTTATCGCTATTATATTTTTCGATGTTAAAGTGCTTTATAATACACAGATAGGGTATATCACTGCATCGCTTGTCATGATAGCTTCAATAATCAGTTATAGACGTATGGTCAATAACCGTGTGAAACACAATGTGGTTACCATGGATGAGACTCAAGATGAGATCGACAAACTTGAAGACCCGTATGATCTCTACAGTGAGGATGAAGTGCCCGAAGAGCAGAGTCTGTCACAAACAATCAAAGAAGAGAAGAAAAAACGCAAAGAGAACAGACGCAGTCTCTACCAAACGATGAAAGATACCAAAGCAGCACTCTCCATCTACAGATTAGGTGCCTATGCGCTGCTTATCTTGGGTTTTTTATATCTCAACAGACATGGATTACTGCATATTCCCAGTTATATCATCTCTTTGGGTATCCCTTCTGTGATCCTTGTATGGGTCCTTTTAAAAGAAAAAGAAAACAGTAGCCAAGATCAGATAGAATAACGCTATTTGGAAGTGAGGATTTATTTCATGATAAGAATACTACTACTCTCTCTTGCACTTCTCTCCCTTAATGCATGTGGAAAAGATGAAGCAAAACCTGCAGCCTGCAGCACAAAACCTATACAATCTCTCAAGATCATCGATAAACCCATAGATTTTGGGCCTGAACGTATCGCTATGACGAAGTCATATATCAAGTCCCATTACGGCATGAGCGTAGAGAACATTGAGATCACACCAAAGATTATTATGCTGCACTGGACCGCGGAGATGGATTTTGACAGATCGTTCAAGCGTTTGCAGCCGGAGAAACTTCTTTCTGACCGAAAAGATATCATGAAAGCTTCGGCCCTGAACGTCTCTTCACAGTTTATGGTGGCACGTGACGGGACCATTTACCGTTTAATGCCGGAGAATTGGATGGCACGTCATGTGATAGGACTGAACTACTCAAGTATCGGCATAGAGAACATTGGAGGGAAGGATAACAAAATAGATGACCTGACACCTGCACAGCGTCAGGCCAACATTGACCTTGTGATGTATCTCAAGGCCAAATACCCTACGATTGAGTATCTTGTAGGACATCATGAATATCAGCAGATGGAATCTACACCCTTATGGTTGGAGAAAGACAAAGGGTACAGAACAGTGAAGTCTGATCCGGGAGAAAAGTTCATGACCGATATCAGAAACGGCGTTAAATGCCTTGATCTCAAAGCACCACCTAAAGGGGAATGATGAACTCTGCATTCAGTACGCTTGACTGGGGGATTTTTTTTACCTATTTTTTAGTATTAACTGTGACATCCGTACTCTTAAGTCGAGTGAAGGTACAGAGTACCCGTGATTATTTCGTAGGAGGTAATAGTGTCCCTATGTTGGCTGCAGCGATGTCTGTACTGGCTACTTCTCAGTCTGCTGCCACTTTTCTTGGCGGACCCGAGTACTCATACGGAAAGGACCTGACCTTTATCGGATTTTACATTTCCGCTTTTTTGGCAGTCTTTTTTGTTGCTAAAGTGCTGATCCCTCGTTTTTATGCTATTAAAGCTGTCACAGTCTATGAACTGCTTGAAAAGCGTTACGGCGAGAATGCAAAAAGAGAAGCGGGTATTATGTTCCTTGTAGGACGACTCTTTGCATCTGGTGCAAGGCTCTACATCGGTGCATTGGCCATCTCTATGATACTCTTTTTAGATATCACACCGACACATGTTGCGATATCCATCTCTCTACTGATGCTGGGTGCCTTGGCCTATGCATACTTTGGCGGTGTCAAATCGATCATCTTCTCTGACATTATACAAGCGATGACCTACATCGGTGCCGGTATCGCGATACTCATCTATCTTTACATGAGTATGGATACAGATCTTTCTACCATGGTATCTACCCTGCAGATGGAGAAGAAACTCACATTGGTGGATTGGTCGTTCACTGGCGGTTTTTCTGTCTGGGCTTTACTTGGTGGCTGGCTGTTGCTGAATATCGCTGCGTATGGTCTTGACCAGGATATGACACAAAGAGCGTTGACCTGTAAAAGTACCAAAGAGGCCCAGAAATCACTTATGATGAGTATCTATCTGACGATTCCTGTAGCGTTACTTTTTCTAATGATCGGTCTGCTGCTTTATCTTTTTTACCAGCATCCAGAACTTTCAGGTTTAAGTACAGAAGTGGTACAGAAGTTTGATGGGGAAAAGATCACTATTTTCATGTACTATATTTTACATGAGATGCCAGAGGGGATGAGAGGTCTTGTGACCGTAGGTGCTGTAGCAGCTGCCTTATCCAGTTCCAACTCTGTTCTTGGAGCCATGTCATCTGTAGCTATAGAAGACCTTTATAAGCCCTGGAAACAAAAGAGAACTGATGTCGATGAGATGCACTTTGTCAAAGCAGGGCGTCATGCGGTTCTCTTCTTTGCAGTAGCACTCTCAGCCATGGCCATGGTCTCTTACTATTGGCAGCGCTATACCGAACTGCCGCTTCTTAGTTTTGCACTGGGTGTGATGGCCTTTGCCTATACCGGTCTTTTAGGTGTTTATGGTGCGGCCATCTTTACAAAACGAGGCAGTGCAAGAACAGTACCTCTGGCACTACTGGGTGGATTTATGACCGTACTTTTACTTCAACCTTATATTTTGGGAGAGATGCTTGAAACAATGATTGACCTCAAACTCGGTTTTTCATGGCAGATATTAGCTGGGACTTTAGTGGCATATGGTGTAATGATGATGGGGAAAAGCAAAGCGCTATCATTGTAATATAGTAATTGATCAAAAGGTAAAGGAACAATAGTGCAGAAAAGAAATGATGTCGAATATAAAGCGATCGTTTATAGGGAGAGTATGTTAGGTTCACTCATTTTGGGAGGAGCTAAGGTAGATCCTGTAAGATTTAGTGAGTTTTTAAACAAGAATGCTCAAAATGGCTGGCGTGTGGTGACAATGGAAAAAGATGTACGAAGAATGCTTCTGTTTTTCAAACGTGAAGCTTATGTAGTGTTAATGGAAAGGGAAAAATAATGAAAATTGCAACGATAATATCTACAATACTTTTAGTGATATGGGTGATCCTCACAATGGCAGTGATGTGGACAGATCAATTAGATACGACTCTCTATATCAAACTCTCTGTAAGCATGGGAATCATTGTAGTAGCAGCGATACTCATAGCTCTGGCACTCAAACAGTATGGTTCTGAAAAGAAGCTCAAAGACCATAACTATTTAGACTAGTTTGGATCACGGCTATTGAAGATTTTTGAGTCTTTCAATGGCGATATCAAGTTCTTCATCTTTTTTGGAGAAGCAGAATCTTGCCAGGTTGATCCCTTGGCTGTTTTGGTAAAATGCTCTTGCAGGGACAGCAGCAATACCGGTTTTTTCAAGTAGTGTGACTACCTTCTCTTTATCATCTTTACCTTCTAATTGAGAAATATCAGCCAGTACATAGTAAGCACCTTTGACATATTCAGCCTTAAGTCCGGCATCATTAAGTGCCTTGATGAACTTGTCTCTTTTAACCTGATGCTCTTTGGCAACATCTGTATAGTATGATTTTGGCAGTTCGTTTAGACCCTTTAGTACGCCATTTTGCAGTGGGGCAGGTGGGCAGACATAGATCAGGTCATTAAATGCAGAAGCTGCATCAATGATCTCTTTGTTCGTGATAGCATAGCCCAGTCTCCATCCAGTAATGGAGTATATCTTTGAAAAACCGGAAATTACTACCGTTCTCTCTTTTAAGCTTGCTATACTGAGTGCAGAAACGAACTCCAGATCATCATAGATGAAATGCTCATACATCTCATCACTAAAAAGGAACAGATCATTTTCGTTAATGATCTTTGAAAGGTTTTCTAGCTCCTCTTTTGTATAGACTTTACCACTAGGGTTTGAAGGATTACAGATGAGTATCGCCTTGGTATCTTTTGATATCCGGCTTTTTAGATCTTCAAAGTCTATCTCATATGAGGGCGGAGTAGTTCTGATGTATTTTATCTTGCAGCCTATTGATTTTAGTGTCGCCACATGGTATCCGTAGTAAGGCTCAAAAAGAATGACTTCATCACCTTCATTGAGCAGTGACATAGCTGTTGCATAAAAAGCACCAGTTGCACCCAGGCTTACGAGTACATTGTCCACTTCGATACCTTGATCATAAAAATCATTTTGTTTTTTAGAGATAGCTGCTCTTAGTTTGTAATTACCATACGCAGAAGTATAGGTATTTTTACCGCTGTCTATACCTTCTTTTGCCCCCTGAACTACTGGTGCTGGTACTTCAAGGTCACAAAGTCCCTGTGCCATATTGAGACCATCTTTTTCATTACATAGTATTGACATTGCCCTGATCTCAGACTGCGCGATATTTTTTGCTCGATTACTTAATTTCATGATGACCTGACCTGTTTTATTTGTTGAAGTATAGTTGAAATTCACTTATATAAATACACTTAGAGTGTGATTCATTATTTGTATCAGAAACAATTTTACATATATAACCATATTAAGGCTAAATATGTATAATCATTCATACAATAAAGGTGTACCAACAATGAATAAAGAACGTTATATCGGTATCATGTCAGGCACGTCACTGGATGGTGTGGATGTGGTGTTGTGTGAAATAGATGCTTCTGAATGTACCCTCCTGAGCACTTTGGAGTATCCGATCCCCTTAGAACTCAAATCAGATATATTGACGATGATAGAGAGTAAAATTACCCTAGAATCTTTAGGTGAGATGGACCATCGTTTGGGTCTGCTTTTTACGCAGGCTGTAGGTGCATTGCTGATACGTGAGAATATTGATGCGGACAGCATCAAAGCCATCGGTTCACACGGACAGACGTTGTGGCATGCGCCAACAGGAGAGTATCCTTTCTCTATGCAGCTTGGAGATCCCAATATTCTGACGGCAAGTACAGGCATACCGGTCGTCACAGACTTCAGACGTAAAGATATGGCTCTGGGAGGTCAGGGTGCGCCTTTTGCTCCGGCATTCCATGAATTTATATTTAGTAATATAAAAAGCAGTATCGCCATTGTCAATATCGGAGGGATGGCCAATATCACCGTTCTGGGTGACACGCTTATAGGCTATGATACGGGAGCAGGAAATGTATTGATGGATATGTGGATCGCAGAGCATCAAGCTCTCTCATACGATAAAGACGGTGCCTGGGCACAGACAGGAAGCGTCGATTATACACTTTTAGACCGTATGATGTCTGACAGCTACTTTGAAGAACCATACCCGAAAAGCACAGGCAGGGAGAAGTTTAACAAAGAGTGGTTGCAAGGTCACCTGAGAGGATCAACACATGACCCTGAAGATGTCCAGCGTACGCTGCTTGAATTCACGGCATTGAGTATAAGTAACGAAGTCCTGCGTTTTAATAGAGATATGGTCATGCTCTGTGGCGGCGGGGCTAAAAACAACTTCCTGGTAGAGCGTATCAAAGCATTGATGCCGAACATCGAAGTCACACTGGCGACGAATGCCGATGAGATGGAAGCGATGACCTTTGCATGGCTTGCATACAAACGCTTGCATCAGGAAAAAGTCAATTTAAAGGATGTCACGGGTGCAAGTGACAATGCAGTTCTAGGAGGCATATATGCATAAAGAGTTAGAGAATTGGCTAGAGTCGTTAGAGATAAAAGGCCCTGAGCTTGAAAAGTTACATGGGGATGCAAGTGCAAGAAGCTACTACCGTCTGACAGACAGTGACGGCGGCATCGTGATGAATGCTTCTGCGATAAAAGAGAGTCTCCCGAGCTTTATGGATGTGGCTCAAAGACTCACGGATGCCAATGTACGTATACCGGCAATAAAGTCTTATGATCTTGAAAAAGGTTTTGTCTTGTTAGAAGATATAGGCTCTACCCACCTGCTGGATAAATGTGTCGAAGGTGTGGATGCAAGAGTCTATTATGACAAAGCCATAGAGACGTTGGTTCAACTGCAAACTACTTCTCCAAAAGGTTTGCAACCCTATGATGAAAGCTTTTTACTCCAAGAGATGAACCTTATGATAGAGTGGTACCTCAAAGCGTATCTGGATACGACACTTGAATGTCTGGAGGGGCGTATGCTTCTGGAAAGTTTTTCCCTGATCGCCAAAGAGGTCTTGAGCCAGCCCCAAGGTATCTTTGTGCACCGGGACTACCATGCACGCAACTTGATGCTGGAGAGCAATGACGAGATCGTGGTCATAGACTTTCAAGATGCAAGAGAGGGGGCCTTGACCTATGATCTGGTCTCTTTGCTCCGTGATGCCTATGTGAAACTCGATAGAAGAGAGTTGCGCAGACTCATCCTGCTCTTTAAAGAGTTAAAAGGTTTAGATGTAGAGGATGAGACATTTATACGCTGGTTTGACTTTACAGGCCTGCAGCGTCACATCAAGATACTCGGTATCTTTGCAAGACTGGCACTAAGAGACGGGAAAAAGAACTACCTGCAGGATATTCCTCAAACGTTGAAGTATATCTTGGAAGTGGGTCAAAAGTACCCGGAACTAGACGGATTGATCGCTCTATTGAAATCACAATATGGTGAGTTCAAAGATGCACCTGTCACAATGAGAATATTTTAATCGCCAAATTAATAAAGGATACACTACGATGAAAAGTATGATACTTGCTGCAGGATCGGGAACAAGAATGAAGCCGCTGACCGACACTACGCCTAAACCTCTACTGAAAGTAGGCGGTATACCTCTTATCGTATGGCATATAGAACGTCTTGCACATGACGGATATACTGATATAGTCATTAACATTGCTCACCTGGGGTATCAAATACCTGAAGCACTGGGTGACGGTTCAGAGTGGGGTGTGAACATTACCTACTCTGACGAACAGGAAGAGGGTGGACTTGAGACAGCAGGGGGTATCATCAAAGCGCTGCCGTTACTTGGGG
>JBFEWI010000096.1:0-6543 GCA_041546475.1 Sulfurovum sp. | reverse complement strand
GTTTCTTTTCGAAATGTCGACACTTCTGAGTGTTTTATGAAACAGGTTAAGCACTTCATGAACAATAAGATATAAAAGAAGCACAAAAGAGATACCGATGGAGAGAGAGAAGAGATAATAAAAAGGCGTGTTGATTAGATCCGTATAACGGCCTAGGACATAGAGTATATTGAAAATAAAGTTTAGGCCTAACAGGAGGGTCAACTTCTTTTTCACTGCTTCAGATACCAAGAACTTTTTGATGACCCTGGAATAAAAAAGGTAATGTATAGAGAAGAAAAGCAGAAGAAAAATGGTAAAAAACATATAGACTCTCATCATAACACCTCGCTACTATCTTTGCATTATACTTTATATTGCTTGTGTATTGGTAAGGGATATTATCTGATGATAGGATACATTGTGTTGATAGTGTGTTTATGCAGGAACACACTAAGGATATTAATCTATCTCTAAAACAGCATAGACAGGGGCATCGAATCCTTGACGTCCATTGAGGAAAGCAAGCTCCATAATGAAACATGCCTCTACACAGTTTGCACCCACTTTATCTATCAGGTTTGCAGCTGCTTTTGCAGTTCCGCCTGTAGCGATAAGATCGTCTATAAGCAGTACCTTCGGGTTTTCTTTTTCTCCAAACGCATCAATGTGTATCTCTACTTCATCAAAGCCATACTCCAGGCTGTATTTCTCAGCCACGGTCGTGTAAGGCAGTTTCCCTTTTTTTCGTACCGGTACAAACCCCACACCCAGTCTATCGGCCAAAATCGAACCGAAGATGAAACCCCTTGCATCGATACCTGCAATGTAGTCTAAGTCATAACTTTCATAGCGGTTTTCAAGGTGCGTCATCAAAGTGTTAAAAGCCCCTGGTGTAGAAAGCAGGGTAGTGATATCTTTAAAGATGATGCCGGGTTTTGGAAAGTCAGGGATGTCTCTGATGCTCTCCAGTATGATTTTTTTATCTTCAGAAGTGAGTGTCAAGCGATTTCCTTGGGATGAAACTTTTTGTTGGATAATTGTAGCATAGTTATTTGAAGTATATAGCGAAAGTAGTGCAGAGCTATTTGTAGATACTTTCGATAAAAGAGATCTCCCTCATTTTTTCAAATGCTTTTCTTTCGATCTCCTTCAACTTATCCTCATTCATATTTCCACCTATAGTATAGGCTGTATCTTTATAGACTCTTTTGAGTATGATGGTCTTCAGAACCACATAGATTTCCATAGGATGAATGTATGAAAAGATATCACCCCATGTAAGTTCATCTTTGATCCTTGTTTGCATTGACCTTTCTATCTTCACTTTCTCGTCACTGAAAATGGCAGAGATGAGATGTTCGTGTTCGAAGACTATCTTCGGAGAGTAGAGTTCCATTTCTGATCTGAAATCAATCGTATACATGGTACTACTCATGGCTCTTTCTTTGAGTCTTCTGGAGACACTCCTTAACTCTCTTTTAATTTTTTGTCTTTTTTCCCAAAGAGCATCCACTACATCATTTGCTTCTCTAAGAGCCCATAACGCCACATCATGTTGTTTGTCTATCTTCTCTAGTTTTTCTTCTAGTTCTTTATATAAGATCTTATCTTCTTCTTGGTTGGCATAATCGATTTCAGAATCGTTCATTCGGTTTGTCATGATTATTATCCTTGTCCTAGTTCTAAATTGATAACTTATACTATATATTTTAGTGATGATCACAGAAGTTATCTATAGAGTGGTTTTTTCTTTATCTGATAAGGAAACTCTTATATCTGTAATCCCGATTTTTTTTACCTACTATAGTATAGGATAAAATATCTTCCTATTACAAGAAGTATGATCATTCTTTATCTTTTTACGATTTTTTGTGGAATAAATATACATTTATTAAAATTTCTTATCTTATTTGTCTTGGTATGAGAAAAGGTGTGATGTTTAAAATATGCAAACTATTAGTAAATCCAAGGATGTTTCGATCGTCAATATGTAGGTTATGAAGAGAGGACTAAGGATAGGGCAGTGAGCCCTTTGGATACTATGCAGTAATATTAACCTAGGTCCGAACCGAAAGCACAGACACTTTCTATTTTTGCGACACGTTCGGTATGTCTGCCGCCTTCAAATTCTGTACTTGCAAAGGCTTCTATCATATCTTCTATGACACCTTTACCTACGACGCGTTCGCCGAAACAGAGGATGTTCGCATCATTATGCTGTCTTGTGAGCTTTGCTGTATAGTGGTCGTGGCAAAGTGCTGCACGTATACCGGGTACTTTGTTCGCAGCGATAGAGATCCCTATACCTGTACCGCAGATCAGAATACCGAAACTGCCTTTGTCGGCAAGTACTGCATCTGCACATTTTTTTGCGAAATCCGGGTAGTCCACTCTGTCTGCTGAGTCCGGACCAAGATCAATGATCTCATGTCCCAGTGATCTCACAAAATCTTTTACGTAGGCTTTAAGCGCATATCCCGCATGGTCTGTTGCAATGTAAAACTTTTTCATGGGTTCTCCTTTATTCGACAGGTTGCTCTGTCTGTATCGTTTCAATGCGTCTTCCTACACGTCCCCAGCGGACGGTAAAGCGTTGTTTGTTCCAGAGATCTTCACATGCCTGAGAATCGATGGCTATATCACCGCATAAACGTTTGAGTCTTGCATTGTCCTTCCCACTGCCGTATTCATCACCGTTGAGTACACTCTCGTATGAACGGTGTTCCAGACTCATATAGTTCAGCCAAGGCTTTCCTACAATGAGTTTATAGGGCACAGCACCCCAAAAACGGCTGTCGTTGGAGTTGTCACGGTTATCTCCTATCATATAGAAGTGGTCCTCATCGACTTTTGCATAGAGTGCATTGACACCTTTTCCTGTGATCTCATAGGTGGGTGTCTCAAGGCCATCTACATAGACAGGTACCATATCAATCTCTTTGTTGTATGCATAGTACTGTAAAAGTCCCTCAAATATAGGGGCACCTTCAGGCGCATACTGTATACCCGGATATTTATCCATATAAGGGTTTTCTACCCAAAGTTTTCCTCTGAGTGAAACGATCTTATCCGCAGTGTAGTTTGCCTTTATATAGGTATCACCTTCATGAAAGTGAATCAGCAGCTTTTCATTGGCATAGAGTATTTCATCTCCGCCTACAGCTACACAACGCTTAACATAGTGTATTTTGTGGTTTTTGGGATAACGGAAAATAACAATATCCTCTCTTTGGGGTCTAGGCCCTTCGATAAGGTGTCCATTACCGTTGAAATCCGGTAGAAGCGGGATCTCTACCCATGGCAGGTGCGGGGTAGGGATTCCATAGGAAAACTTCTTGGCAAAGAGAAAGTCACCTATCAGCTGCGTTCTTTTCATTGAGCCTGACGGGATGACAAAAGATTGCGCCACAAAGAAGATGAGAAACAGTACAATGATGATCGTTCCGGTCCATGAACTTGCAAAACGGCCGGAAGCCTGTATAAAACCTTTCATTATGCTCTGGCTTTTGCTGATTTAAGTGTGTTGCTCAAAAGCATCGCTATGGTCATAGGTCCTACACCGCCTGGTACAGGCGTGATGTAAGAACATTTTGGGCTGACGTTCTTAAAGTCTACATCCCCGACCAGTGAACCGTCTTCTATACGGTTGATACCGATGTCAATCACGATGGCACCCTCTTTCACCATATCCTCTTTGATCAATCCAGGAACACCTACACCCACTACCACGATATCTGCTTGACTTGTATGTGCTTTCAGATCTTTGGTATGGATATGGGTAATGGTCACTGTTGCTTCTGCATTGAGAAGGAGGGAAGCCATAGGTTTACCCACGATGTTGCTTGCACCCACAACACATACATCTTTACCTCTGAGGTCTATTTCGTACTCTTCAAACATTTTCATTACACCCAGCGGCGTACATGCCACAAAACTGTCAAGTCCTGTGACCAGACGTCCAACATTATAGGCATGGAAACCATCGACATCTTTTTTCGGGTCTATCACTTCGAGGATCTTGTCCGTATCGATATGTTTAGGTAAGGGAAGCTGTACCAGGATGCCGTCTATGCGAGGGTTGTTATTCATCATCTCTATGGTTGCTATGATCTCATCCTGGCTGATCGTATCAGGCATGTTGTGCGTGATAGAGTAAAAACCTACATTCTCACACGCTTTTGCTTTCATGTTTACATACGCATGACTGGCAGGATCATCACCTACGAGGATCACTGCAAGACCGGGAACGATATTTTTTACTTGTTTGAGTTGTGCGACTTCAGTAGCTATTGTACTTTGCACTTTCTTGGCTAAGGATTTACCATCGATGAGTTGCATAGAGTGCCCTTATATTTTTTATTGTATTATATCAAAAATACTTTAGGCAACAGAGTTTTGCCCGGTTTGGAGTGAACGTTGTTACTATCATGAGACTATTATGGATATGGCTGCCTTTAATGGTATGGGGACAGGAAGATTTTATCTCACACTATGAGTATGGTGAAATGCTCTATGCGAATCCCAGAGGGGTAAGCTGTGAACAGTGTCATGGGAAAAGTGGTGAAGGCCGGACCATTGTTGAATACCGGGATATACATGGAAAACAGGCGTTAAAAGGCTCAGATATACGCAGAAATACACTCGATGATATGATCAAAGCAGTCAATACGTACCATAAGGTTATGCCTCGCTATTATTTGACCAATGAAGAGGTCAAAGCGATCTATGATTATCTGCAGAAGAAAAACAGAGCATACCTGTTACAATTTAAAGAGAGTAACAGTACAGAATAATTGGCTATAATCATTCTTATACTCAAAAGGATGATCGATGAAATTCACTACATCTCTTAGCATACTACTTTTAAGTGGAAGCATGGGCTATGCTTCTTCACTTGCTGTCTATCAGGACAGTACCTTTTACACATTCACACCTAAAGATGATTTCATAGGCTTCTCCAAAGGGATAAAAGCACAGTGCGAGGGGAATACCATCCCTCTTACTATGATGACAGCTTGCCCTTCGGATGATAGATTATGTCAGGTTTTGACAGATCTGAAAAATACAGAGCAGAAGCTGCAGTCTGTGCAGCAAAACAGTAAGTTCTTAGGGAAACTTACATCGCTGCCTCAGCCTACGGCTCTTGATACTGACCTGTTGATCGCGTCTGCAAAAGCGCTGGGAAAGGAGAAAGCAAGACTTTTAAGAGAAGAGAAGGATCTGAGTCAAGAGGTAGAGATTCAAGCAAGGGCATTTGACAAACAGGCACCAAGCAGATATGCAATGGCAACATTGAAAAGATGTGATAAGGAGGTTGAACTGACCCTTCCTTACGGGTATCTCTCTTTTTCTACAGCCTATGAAGCCGATATCAAAGGTGAAACAGAAGTAGAGGTCACACAAACACTCTCCATTACCAATAGAAGCGGTATCGACATTGAAGCAGACAGTGCCATGTTCTATTACCGTTCATCCAAACAATATCTCTACCCAACGCACTTTTATCCGTGGATCGTCAGCAAGTATGCACCAAGGCCGCAAATGCTAGCAAAGAAGGCTAAAGCACAAAGAGCACAAATGGACATGCTGATGGATGCCGAACAAAAAGAGGTTCTCTCTGCACCGGCAGTTTCTTATGAAGATGCAAGAGAGTATAAGATAGAAAAACTTCTGTTACCCTCAACCGGTGTACCTTTGGATGTCAAAGTAGTGCAGTGGAAGGCACCGATCTCCTGTGAGATACGTGCCTACCCATATACCAATACCCAAGCATTTCATGTCTGTTCTTTTGAACCAAAATATCAAATAGAGAGTCACCAGTGGAAAGTAAACTCTTCTAATGAACTGATCAATGAAAAGGCACAAGGTGAGTACAGAGAGGGGAGATACGATCTCTACACACAAATAGAAGAAGATATTAAAATAGTACGTAAGCCCATAGTCAATAAAGAACGTGAAACAGGTATATTTGGCGGTACAGTGCGGAAGAAAGACGGATATAGAGTGACGATCACAAACAAATCAGATAAGGAAAAAGAACTGACAGTGATCGAACGTATCCCCACATCCACAACAGAAGAGATCACATCCAAACTTTTAAGTATCAATGCAAAGAAAAATGTAAACTATAAAATGCTTGAAGAGGGAGAGATAGAAATGAAACTGATGTTAGCACCGCATGAAATACAAAACATAGAAGTATTGTTCGAAATATCACATGATAAAGATCTGAAAGTGACCTATTAAGAGGGAAAAATAGAGGGGAATAATATTGCAGGCTAGAAGCCTGCAAAGCACTATTAAAGTGCAGTTACGTTCTCAGCTTGAGGACCTTTTTGACCTTCACCGATCTCAAATGTTACCGCTTGACCTTCGTTCAATGTTACACGGCCACCGCCTTCGTTGTTCACTTGACGAAAATGTACGAATACATCGTCTCCACCATTTTCTTGTTGAATAAATCCGTAACCTTTTTCATCGTTGAACCATTTAACAGTTCCGTTTACTAATGCTGCCATTTTTTTGTACCTTTGGGTAGTAGTTTTCACTTATAATTAAGCG
>JBFEWI010000114.1:0-6012 GCA_041546475.1 Sulfurovum sp. | reverse complement strand
ATCCAAACGCATAAAGAGTGTCGGATTCGCACGGATCACATCTAAGAGCAAACGCTCATAGGCATCTGGTTTATGTGCTACTTTTAACGGGGTATTGAGCTCAAGTTCCACAGGTTTTAACATCATCTGTTCACTTAGACCCGGAACCTTATTCATCAGCTGCAGATGGATACTCTCTTTGGGCTGCAGTGCAATGACAAGTTTGTTCTCCGAGATACATTTTCCCTGATTGGCAAAAATGGAGTGCGGTACCCCTTTAAAATATATCACGATCTCAGAGTTTCGGCGTCTCATACGTTTACCGCTTCTAAGGTAAAAAGGGACACCGTTCCAGCGCCAATTGTCTATATCCACACGAAGCGCGGCAAAGGTTTCAGTGGTACTCTCTTCCATACCGTCCCCTTCAAGATAGCCCGGTACAGGCATGCCTTCACTGGAACCTTTGGCATACTGTGCACGTACGGTTTTTTGTTCGATATCCGCAGGTGACATCATGCGAAGCGAACGGAGTACCTTTACCTTCTCATCACGTACACTGTCAGCATCAAGTGAACAGGGAGGCTCCATTGCGACCAGACATAGCAGCTGCATCAGGTGGTTTTGCACCATGTCACGCATCGCCCCATAATCATCATAATATCCCCACCGTCCTTCAACACCGACGCTCTCGGCCACAGTGATCTGTACATGGTCAATATGGTTTGAATTCCACAACGGCATGAAAAAGCGGTTTGAAAAACGAAGTGCCATGATATTTTGTACGGTATCTTTGCCCAGATAGTGATCGATACGATAGATCTGCGACTCTTCAAAATACTTCAGTACTTCAACATTGATCACACGTGAGGATTGTAGGTCTCTTCCTATAGGTTTTTCAAGCACGACCCTGCATTGTGGTGTGACGAGGTCAAGCTCGCTCATGGACCTGCATATCGTACCAAAAAAGTCAGGTGCCGTAGAGAGATAGTTCACTCTCTCTCTTTCCGGATACTCATCCAGTAACGTTTTAAGACCTTGATAGCTCTCCAAGATATCAAACTCAATCGTCACGACATGAAGTTGTGCTCTGAAGTATTCGAATTTTTCCTCTTCAAAAGCATCATCTGATAAAAACTCTTTCAGTTTTGATTTCACCAGATCACAATGTTCATCATTGCTCATAGGGACTCTGGTCGCTGTGATGATACGACTCTTCTCATCCAGGTAGCCGCTGTTGCTCAAATGATACAGTGCAGGCATCAATTTCCTGAATGCCAGGTCTCCGTGCCCGCCAAAGATTGTAATATCACATAAACTTTTTATTGCATCCATTTGATCTACCTTCCTTTCACGCACTTCGTAAAATCATTGTTCTATCAAATTCCAGTTATTCACCCATGCTTTTATTATAACACTTTATTATCTCTATATAATTATAACCCAATATAATCATATATTATCATTTTTTTTTGCCTATATTTTATGCAATAGCCATTTCAAAACACACTGCCCTTAAAGTCTGTCGAGTGCATAATGGGCAGCTCCCAGTAATGCGGTTTCAGGATTTAAAGAGACCTTTACCTTCATGCCCTGTAACATCTCATTAAAACGTCCTTTACTCAAAAATCCGTTCATGAAATGGTTGTTGGAGAGTACTGGCATGATCTTGGGGGCGATACCACCGCCAATATACACACCACCCAGTGACATGCTTTTTAAGGCAAGATTCCCGGCTTCAGCACCATAGATCTCTGCAAAAAGTCTCAGTGCCTCCATACAGAGCGGATTGTGTTCTTTCAATGCACATTCGCTCACCATGGCACTTTTGTCTTTGCCTTCGGGTATGTTCAGCATCGATGTCGGCTGTGCAGCAAAATCACTTTCCGCTAAAAACTCATACAGTGTATAGACCCCCGGGCCGGAAAGTATCCTTTCAAAACTCACATGTCCCGGATAGCGGTTACGCATCCATTGCAACAGTGCATCCTGCTGCGGTGTCAAAGGTGCAAAATCACAATGCCCTCCTTCTGAACCGATAGGATGATATGCTGTACCGTCATAATAGAGCATCGCTTCTCCAAGTCCCGTACCTGCGGCGATGACAGCGCGATTTCCATCTATACTCCGACCTTTGGGATTGAGATCCGCAAATTCATCTTCAGGAAGATAGATCATACCATAGGCTGTGGCTTCAAGATCGTTCAGCAGACGTATTTTTTGAATGCCCAAATGATCCTTCAGTTCTGATGTCGTAATATCCCAGGGTAGATTCGTCGTACGGCAACGCCCTTCAATGACCGGCCCTGCGATACCAAAACATGCCGCATCTATAGCCGGCATTGAGCTCTTTTGCTTAAATAACGTGATCACCTCATTGAGACTAGAAAATTCCCTGCTGGGAAACTGATGCTGTGCAACGGCATGCAAGATGTTATCTCTGAGTTCAAAAAGTGCGAGATTCGTTTTTGTACCGCCTATATCTCCTGCCAATATCATGTTAACTCCCTATACTTCTATTATAAGATCATGCAAAGCATCCTGCGGTGACAACAGAAACATAAAGGCTTCTAAAAATGCTTTATCTGTCTCTACAGGCGAACGTTTATAAAACGCTTTCCAAGCTTCTGAACGCTGCTCATTATAATGCTTTGATGCACTCTCCTTTTCCCATGATATGCGTACAGCATGCCCTATGAGTACATCCATAATGAGATCATTTTCAAGATGCAGGTCAGGGTTTTCTCTAAAGAGTCTTGCCAGGCTCTCGATCAGTTCAATATTCAACTGGCGGTAATCAGGGGCATCGATACTTTGCAAAAGCGCATCGATCTTCAAGGCAAAGCTCTGTTCGCCTGCTGTTGAATCCAATGTCAGTTCTGAACCGATCCTGTTTTGCACATTGTATTTATCTCCAATGACCAAGCCGCTGCATTGATGTAACAAATACCATATATCCTTATAGAAAACAGGAGAGAGCGGACCTACCATACCCCTGTCATATCTCCATTGCGACCAGTCAGTAACTTTGCCAAACTCCGTAACAGTCGGACCTTCTTTAATCGATTCAAAGGAAGGCCTGCCCGATGCATGTAAATTTTCATGAACAAGAAACAGTGAGACCTCTCGTTTAAATGATTTTAATACCCTGTGCAAACGGTCATAAATTGCGTGAGGAGCTAAACTGAGCAACGTTTCGTAAGCATCGGCCATATGCAGGTTCTCCTCCCTGCTTATCTGTCCTACAAGCAACTGAATAAAGTACCAGGTACGGATCGTAAGCATATTTTCAAAAAGTTCAGGTTCATTTCTGATCATATATCCAAGATGTAAAATGATCTCCTGTGTCAAGACACCTTCTGCTGTATTATTACCACAATATTCCATGATCGTTTTAACGATATCACTACTTTCATGCGGTTTTGAAAACGTCGCTTTTCCACTGTATGACCGTCCTACTGCAAGACGCTTTTGCCGAATCACTATATCAAGCAATACATCTTCAATACGATCATCATATTTTTCAGTAAGATCAGCGATACGCCGTACCAGATTCCACTCATGACACACGGTTGCTAATTCATAAAGATTTTGTGCAAACAGTGACAATCTTACATGTTCCTGTTCCACGGTAAATACAAAATCCGCACCCCTCCGTTTCCACATCTCTTCAAGTGCATAGGTTTTATATAAACGATTTTTTTGACCCATAAGTATCTCTATCAATACAGAGTCATCCTGATCTCTAAAATACTGAATTTCCTCCGGGCTCAAGGATTTATGTATTTCAGTTTCCTTCAAACAGATGCCCAATCTATTATTACTTGACACAATGTCTGCAGCTTGAAATGTAAAACCGTGAATGTTTTGTATACGTTCCATACACGCTAGACCCAATAATTTTTTCAATGGGCCTGTCTGAAGAGTAATCGTACCACTCTGCTCTTTTTGTATATCCTCCAATAGTTCAACCAGAGCCCCGCGTTCACTATCAGAAAACATAGATTCACGAACAAAAAACGGTATGATAGGATTGCCTCTTGCATCCCACTGCATATTAAGAAACTTCAATGATGCCCGAAAATGTTCTACTAACAATTGATTGTCAGCTGAGAAATAAAATCCATGCGGATTAAAATAATAAGGAAGAAAAACGATCTCTTCACCTCTATAGAAGTGCACCCTTGCAGTCGTCATGGTTCTTGCAACCATCAATTCTCTACCACTTAAAGAGAGTTTTTCATTTTGGCCCAGGAACGTATGAAGCATGGAGAGCTGATCAGCATGTAAGATCCGTACAGGATTGATCTCTTCGATCGTTTCACTTTCAAAACCAAGAGCTCCCAGTTTTTCTTTCACCGATGCATTTTCAGCGATCACCGGGACTAGAGGTTTTGTACTAAAACTGTGTCCGATACGTTTGTGACGTTTTAGAGGATCTATATCTTCAGGAGCCAAAAGACCGTCAATCATCATATCGCAGAGCATATAAAGACTTTGTGCCCATACCAATGGTATATTTTCATTGGCAACACGGTTTTGACTTCCGGGATCTTCTTTTTCTGCCTCTATTCTCTCTTTGGGAACGATATAGAGTTCAGGTAAAAGCTTTTCCCCTTTCTGTACCACAAAAAGCGGTTGCAGTTTTTTCTTCCAGTGCTCGATCTCTTCCTTTTCATCACGTATCAAGGCATCAAGCAGTAAATAGGTGAAAAATAGAGGCCATTCTGATTCAATATGTTCAAATTCGCGTAACTCTGAAGGTTCATAGTGCAAGCGGCTCGGATCTTCGATACTGCTTTGATGTCCATCGAGTAAAAAACGTTTACATCCATAATTGCCTGCAAGTTTTTTGATGATCTTGTCACGCGTACGTTTGACCAACCTTGTATCTTCAACCGCATAGGCAGGATACCCTATAATACTCAGCAGTGCGGCATCCGTCTCTTTGGAATTTGATTCTCTAGGCAGCAGCCCCTGCAAAGTGAAACGGGAACGGGCGATATCGCTGGGGACCACATGGATCACAGCTTCATGGTTTGGCAGATCGGCAAAAAGGTTAAAACCGTCCAGGGCTTCAAGTGCTGCTTTTGCCATACCTACGGAACTCCCGTTGACCTCTGTATTTCCATGATTGATCTTATTTCCGCGCTCCCAGATACCATAATCAGGGGTACAGTAAGTATGGCTGATATAGTGCACCATATTTTGTACAAAATCAACTTCATCCATTGTATAGATGATATGTAGTCCAGAAGCGGTCATTTGTGCTATCATCAATAAAAAAAGAGAGCTTGCATCCAGTTGCAAATGCCCCCATTCTTCATCTCCTACCACGGCTAAGCCTGTTTTTGTACCATACTTCGCATGCAGTGCATCTATGGGATTGTGTGTTTTTTTGAAAACTTCGATCCTGTCTGATTGTCTCATCATGGCGGTGAGCAGTCCACGCATCAATTTCACCACACTCTGGCTCAAAAGATAGGTGCGATGATGTTCAGGATCGAATTTTCGATAGGCAAGTGCAAGTCCCCAAACACTCAAAATGCTGTAAACATTGTCTCTTACCCAGGCATCGGTATAATCTCCATGCGCATTGACCGCTGTACTTGCAGGCAATAAGCCCGTTACAGGATCTTGCCGTGAGAGGATGATCTTGTCAACAACTAGAAAATGTCGATCAAGTGTAGCCTGAAGTGTATCTTGATTCATATATCTCACCTTTTGCAGCATACTATTCATAAATACAGGTTATATAGCTATAGTACATTTTTATTACTTAAGTTAATTATAATCCAATTTTGAAAAAAAATATAATATTATTGTTTCAATTTTAATCAGTAGATAGAGAGATTTCTTATATTGTCATTTTCTTTGATATCTTTTTATAGCATCCAAATAACTGCTTCATTCTCTAGGTGACGAGCCTTAAAAAAATGATACTGCTGTCTGATGCAACCAAAGTAAATTAGCTACAAATAGACGAATCTCTTGCACTGTCTGCGGCAAATCTATAATAGGAGTTTGATCCTTTAT
>JBFEWI010000036.1:0-11169 GCA_041546475.1 Sulfurovum sp. | reverse complement strand
GCAGCACCATTTTTATTGCTTGCGGGATGGTTTGAAATGCCGATACTCTTTTTTATACTTTTTGGAATGCTGCTACTTTCAGATGTACTTGACGGGATTATCGCACGTATGCTGAATGATACCAGTGAACTGGGAGCAAGACTAGATAGTTATGGAGATATACTGACCTATCTTAGTACACCTTTGGCAGTCTGGTGGCTGTGGCCAGATATCGTGAAAGAAGAACTTTACTATATCATTGCTGCAATTGTGATCTATATACTGCCTGCCATTTTTTCTCTTCTGAAATTTGGTAAGCTTGCCAGTTATCATACATGGATCACTAAAATCTCTGCGGTACTGATGAGTGCAGGTGTTCTGGTGCTTCTTGTATTTGGTAATAACCTTTTGTTTCATAGTGCGATCTATTTTTTAGTGATTGGAATGGTTGAAAATGTTGCTATCACCCTCATCATTTCAAAACAGAAAAGTAATATCCATTCTATCTGGCATGCCTTGGATGAGAGATGATAGACAAAGGAGAAAATGGGTGCAACTGACATTTTTAGGTACAAGTGCGGGAAAACCGACTACAGAAAGAAATGTATCTGCAATTGGATTGGAGTTTGAACAAGACAATAAGTGGTACCTTTTTGACTGTGGTGAAGCAACGCAGCATCAGATTCTTAGAAGTAGACTCTCCATTGGAAAACTGGATGCGATTTTCATTACACATATGCATGGTGATCATTACTACGGTCTTCCCGGACTGTTGAGCTCTAAAAAACTTGATACCGCTTTTAGACCCCTCACTATATACGGTCCAACAGGTATAAAAAAATTTCTTGAGTGTGTGATAGATGTATCCTTTGATAATCTTGGATATACGTTAAAAATCATAGAGTTTAAAGCAGAAGAGACTTTTTGTTTTGACAAATTTTCATTGAAAATCTTGGCACTTGAGCACTCCATAGAAAGTTTTGCTTTTTATATAAAAGAGAACGAGATCACTAACAAACTCAATGAAGGAAAATTGAGATCCATTGGTCTGGATCCATCGCCACTCTATGGTGAACTGCAAAGGGGAAATAGCATTACATTTCAAGGTAAAAAACTTGAGCCAAAGGAATATATGCTCGCACCCATAAGAGGAAGAACATTGATCATTGCAGGTGATAACAGGAGACCGGAAATACTGGGCAGGTATCTTGAAGAGATCGATCTTCTAGTACATGAATGTACATATACACAAGAGGATTATGACCATCTTCAGGTAAAAGTTTTGCATACGACTGCAAAAGAACTGGGAAAAGTAGTTCAGGAAAGAGATGTTAAAAACTTGATCGCTTCACACATTAATCCAAGGTACAGTAATCATAGCGCGGTTGGCGTAGATGCGATCTACAGTGAAATAAAACACAGTTATAAAGGTAGACTTTTTATAGCGAATGATCTTGATGTCTATCGTCTAAGTAAAAATGGTATTGTTGAAAAATTATAGACGTCACTATTGAGTGTATATTATGTAAAATCATTTAAGATAAATAATAGTATTTCAAATGCGATCAGAATAATGATGATCCATTCTAAAATACTGCTGTGTTTATGATTTTGTTCATCTGCAAGAATGGCCAATACCTCTTGCATAACATTCATCTTTCTGTTAAGAATTTCAATACGTGGTTGCAGC
Source organism: Sulfurovum sp. (assembly GCA_041546475.1). Taxonomy (GTDB): domain Bacteria; phylum Campylobacterota; class Campylobacteria; order Campylobacterales; family Sulfurovaceae; genus Sulfurovum. The sequence continues at coordinate 9,500 of JBFEWI010000036.1, read as the reverse complement.
TCAAGATACTTTCTCATACTCTGATAGTAGATATCGAGTTCAGGATACTCCCAGAAAAACTCCGGTGTATCTAAAAGTTCAAAATGCAGATAGATGTTTGATTTCGTGATAAATAGGCGTCCTCTCTCTTTCGCGATTTCACGTCTGCTCATAGGTACACGACCATTTTCAGCAAGGTCCAAAGGAATATGCTCAGTGAGTTCCAGGGCTTTTTTAATCGAATCTTCAAAGCTTCCTAGCATGATAGATTGTTCGATGGCATAAGAGATGGAAAGCTTTTTTAATTCATCATCAGAATCGATATAGATGGTGTCTAACTCAATTTTAACAGGCTGAATGGTCGAGATGTGATACTTGTAGTCCTCCAGGATTTTTATGGCTCCGATAGAGGAACTGATCGTTTTCAGAAAATATTCTTCATCGTCAAAATCCCAGAATATGATCACACCATATTTAAACAGAAAACAGAGATCGTTGTCTTTTTCAATGATAAGCACATCTTTTAAAGCTTTTGCGCGAAACGTACCTACCACTTCTTTTCTGATCAGATCAAAATCAAAACCATCGGTAAATTTATATGCCTTTATGATCCCCATCTGTCGATCCTTTATCGTTTCCTATAGTATATTATAGACTAAAAATACATTGTATATCGCTAAAGTACAAGAATTTATTTTACTTTATTGTCCGATCTTAGTATGTAGGTGAATTCATCTTTATTGTTGTAACCTATGACATGCTTATAGCTCTTTTGCGTCTGATGGTCTATGAAATGAATAATAGGGGTGAAACCGATATCAAACTCTTTGGGAAAAGGATCTTTCTCTTTATTGAGTATCAGAGGAATATAGTTTTTCTGTATGATACTATTGACCTCATGTTTAAGCAGGACTCTTTGTTCAAATTTCCGACACCAGGGACAGAAATTTGATACGAGTACAAGCATCACATGCTTCTTTAATTTCTGGGCCTTTTTGAGCGCTTCTTCATAATTGGTTTCGTAACCCATCTCAGAAGCAAAGTGTTGTTCATCTATAGCGACTTTTGAGATCTTTTTATTCTCTTCTAGGTATTGTTCAGAAAATTTTAATAGCATCGTATCCAAGGTATCTTCAAATGCATCTTCGGGGTCATCACCATTGTTCAATACAAAATGCCCCATGTCTTGATAGGTGAGTGCGAATGTTTTTTCATTGTTGTCCAAACGTTTTACCTCTTCACCAATGAGCAGTTGAATATTGATCATGGTACTCCCGTTGACCGGTGTCTCATTGACCAGTACAGCTAAGGATCTTGGATCATAACCTTTGGTGTCGATCTTAAGATCTTCGGTCACTGTCTGCAGGCTTTCCATGATCATACTTTTATAGGATTTGGGAATGGTTTTACCGGATATCTCCACCACCAGATAGACTTTGTTGATACCTGATAACGTAAATATTGTGGATGCGTTTAATAAGATATTGGTACAAAATACCAAGAGAAGGATGCTTCTTAGTTTCATTGGATTTTACTCACTTTTAATGATAGTTTATAATAATGTTAAGTTCAACTTAACGTTTTGAATTATATGCTATCATTCTTTAAACGAAAGTTAATCATAAAAGGTGGAAATATGGAATATAAAATATCTGAACTTGTTGCAAAGACAGGTGTCCCTAAGTCAACCATTTTGTATTACATTAGAGAGGGGTTACTTCCAGAAGCAAATAAGATCAAATCAAATGTACATCGATACAATGATCAACATATAGAGCTGATCCGCTATATTAAATATATGCAAGAGGAGATAGGCAGCAGCAATGAACAGATCAGGTTTGCACTGCGGAATCAAAATCAGTCACTCTCCACTTCAGCAACCATGTTGCAGCCACTGATGAATACACTCAGTGATATCCCTTCAGATGCGAAGCATTTTACCAAAGAAGAATTTATTGAGCATTACAATGTGGATGGTGCACTTTTAGATACACTTTTAGACGATGGTATAGTATTACCTCTACATGAAGATGATTATACAGACAGAGAGGCGGCTATCATCAAGTTAGTGCTCTATTTTAAGGAGGTAGGTGTAGATTACAGTGTCTTAAAAGCATATGTAGATCATGCCAAGGCACTCAGTGAACTTGAGTATCAAATGCAAGCCAAGCTTTGCAGCGCACGTGATGAGGATAACTTCTCAACACTTTGGAAGATCATGTTTGAAACATTATTCAATGCAAAACCCTATCTTTTTAACCGTAATACCTATCAGGTCTTACTTCATGCAGTGAAGAGTGAGGTCGAGCAATAATCCTTATGTATAACTTTTTACCTATACTTTGGCGAATCTGGCAAAGAGGGGATGATGATCAGAAAGTTTATGGTTTCTCTCTATACTGTGTTCAAGAAGTCCAATACCTCTATAAAAAATAAAGTCTAAATGATTTCTCATAAAAGATTTGACCCTATCACTTTTTGTAAATGGTACGGGAGCAAAATTGAGATCTTTCATTTTGGTATGAAGGAATTTCATTCTTCTTTGATTCCAAGAGTTAAAGTCGCCGGCAATGATCATGGCTCCATCATAATCATCGATGATCTGAATGATGTTGTCTATCTCTTTGAAGTAGTGTCTGCTCTCTCTAAAATTGATCGCATGAAGATTTAAGATCCATAAAGGAGAACCGTCTGCAAAAGCGTGCTTGGTCAAAAGCAGACTTTTACGCGGACCGAATATGAGCTCTTTACCATGTGACAGGAAAGGCTTGCTGTACTCTGTTCTACACTTACTTGCTGTTAAGACACCATAAAAAGTAGAACCTTTTTCCAAATTTGCCGCAGCATTGAAGGTGAGACTTGGAAGATTCAATTCTATATCGTGTTTGAAATCAGCCTCTTGGAACAGATAGAAGTCAACAGGTTTCTTTTTCGAAAAATCTTCAATATAGTTACTGAAGGAAAACGTATCATTGTTCTTATGTACATTCCAGCAAAGCACACTGAATTCATTTGGAACAGTATCATCACATTCCGAATGAGAATAACTGTGATGATGCAGGGATGGTTTGATGATCAGAGATTTTAATTCGTTTAGCATAAAATATTATAGCATAAATGGCGTCTATTTATTTACTTTATTAGCAGATCATAAAGTTGACAGAATAGTTCATTAAGAGTAGAATAATAAAAAGGATAGCTTATGTCTCAGTATATTAAATGGTTTAATGAACTTAGTATAGAAGATGTTGACCTGGTCGGTGGTAAAAATGCTTCACTGGGTGAGATGTATCAAAATCTAACGCAAGAAGGTATCCGTATCCCTAATGGATTTGCGATCACTGCGGATGCTTATCGCTTTGTACTTGACAGTAATGATGTATGGGAAGAGCTGCATACACTGCTGGATGATCTTGACCCCGATGATGTCACTCAGTTACAGGAAAGAGGAAAGCGTTGTCGGGAGATCATCTATAACTGTACACTGCCTGATGAGATGATGGAGGAGATAGACCAAGCGTATCAGGTACTGAAAGAAGAATATGGTGAGGAGGTAAGTCTTGCGGTAAGAAGCTCTGCAACCGCTGAAGACTCTCCGGAAGCATCTTTTGCCGGACAAAATGAAAGTTATTTGAATATTCAGGGCTTGGATGCTCTCTTGGATGCTTACAAACGCTGTCTGGCTTCAAATTTTACAGACCGTTCCATTCATTATAAATTTGTCCATGGATTTGACAGCTTTAAAGTCTATCTGAGCGTTGTTGTTATGAAAATGGTCAGGAGTGACATTGGTGAGAGCGGTGTCATGTTCTCTATCGATTCTGAGACAGGATTTAAAGATGTTGTATTTATCAATGCAGCGTACGGTTTGGGAGAAAACATTGTCCAGGGGAGCATCGCTCCAGACAGTTTTTATGTACATAAACCCACATTTAAAAAAGGATATCGTGCCGTCTTAAGAAGAAAACTAGGCAGCAAAGCACTCAAAATGATCTTCTCAGAAGGTATCAATCAGGATAATCTTGCCGTAGAGTATACGAAGAACATAGATACCCCCAAAGAAGAAAAAGAGAAGTTTTGTATCAATGATGAAGATGTACTGCTTCTGGCTGAGTATGCCATAAAGATCGAAGAGCACTACTCGAAACAGGCGGGTTATCAGAAACCGATGGATATGGAGTGGGCAAAGGATGGTGTGGATGGACATATCTATATTGTACAGGCACGTCCTGAAACAGTGGAGTCCAGAAGAGAGGCCAGATATCTTGAAATATACCGTCTAAAGGAACAAAGTAATGTACTGCTGACAGGTCAAGCTGTAGGTACAAAAATAGGTGCGGGAAAAGTATGTAAGATCGTTGATCCAAGTAAATTGAATAATTTTAAAGCGGGTGATGTTCTTGTCGCAGAAACGACCAGCCCCGACTGGGAGCCTGTGATGAAGATCGCCTCGGCAATTGTGACCAATACGGGTGGAAGAACCTGTCATGCAGCCATTGTCTCAAGAGAGTTGGGAAAACCTGCTATTGTAGGTGTTGAAAATGCTGTGGAGTTGTTAGAAGATGGTCAGAAGATCACCGTAAGTTGTGCAGAGGGTGAAACCGGATTTGTACATGAAGGCATTCTGGATTTCGATATCATTAAAACAGATCTCAGTACATTACCGAAGACCAAGACACAGATTATGATGAACCTTGGTAACCCTGATATGGCCTTTGCATTGGCTTCACTGCCTGTCGACGGTATAGGTCTGGCACGTATGGAGTTTATTATCAATACTTCCATCAAAGTGCATCCGATGGCACTGATCCATCCTGAAAAAATCGATGAGAATACAGATAAAAAGATCGGTCAGCTTACAAATGCCTATGACAATCCTGAATCCTATTTTGTTAAAGTACTCTCCGAAGGGGTTGCCAGTATCGCATCTTCAGTCTATCCTCACCCATGTGTGGTGAGAATGAGCGACTTTAAGACCAATGAATATGCTTCATTGCTGGGAGGGGAGTTCTTTGAAATGGATGAAGCCAATCCTATGATAGGTTTTCGTGGTGCTTCACGCTATACACATCCAAACTATGAAGAGGGGTTTGCACTGGAATGTGCGGCTATGAAACATGTAAGAGAAGAGATGGGATTTGACAATGTCATTTTGATGATACCATTTTGTCGTAGAGTGGAAGAGGGACAGAGGGTATTGGATGCGATGGAAAAATACGGTCTTAAGAGGGGTGAGAACGGTTTAAGGGTCTATGTCATGTGTGAGATACCGAACAATGTGATACAGATCGATGCATTTTGTACACTGTTTGATGGGATCAGTATAGGGTCTAATGACCTCACCCAATTAACACTCGGTGTTGACCGAGATTCTGAAGTCGTTGCATTTGATTATGATGAACGTGACCCCGGTGTTATGAAGATGATAGAAATGGCAGTGGAGGGTGCAAAACGTAACCACAGACATAGCGGTATCTGCGGACAGGGACCTTCGGATTACCCTGAGATGGCAGAAGCGTTGGTCAAAATGGGTATAGAGTCAATCAGCTTGAACCCTGATACAGTACTGCAGACCATTGCTCATATCAGTGAACTGGAATCAAAGCATCACTAGCCACCTTTAAGACTAGTAATAGGCTACGATGATCGCATAGCAGATAAAGAACATTAAGTGGGACAATCCTTCGAAGTAGTTGGTCTGTCCCTCTTCTGTACTTTTCCATGCCAGAATAATGGTCATGATCAGTGCACCGATCTGCAGAGGATTAAAATCAAGAAAGAGATCGATCCCACTCATTTGTGCCAGTCCGAGTAGTATGGGCACGGTAAGTAAGATAGAGACCACAGAGGCACCCATGGCAATGTTGACCACCCTTTGGATCTGATCATTTTTGGCTGCTTTTATAGCCGTAGCAATTTCAGGAGCAACTGCAATAATTGCGATGATCAGACCGGCAAGTCCGGATGATATCCCAAAATCCTTTGCCATCTTGAGACCATCACTTGCAAATACTTCCGCACCTATTGAAATGATAGCGATCAGCATAAAGATAGTAATGAAATTTCCACTATTGTTAAATCTTTCAAAAATATAAACACTGGATTCTGCATCTTCCTCTTTACCTTCTTCCTGCCGCTTTCTCAGTCTGAACATTCTGCTTCTTGCTGTTGCCTTGAAGAAATGTGTATGGGTTCTTGTCTGAAAAATAAAAATAATAATATAAAAAAACACCAAGGTCACAGCAATGATCATACTCACCTCTTTTAGTACGGATTCGTTATGGTCTGTCTGAGTTAGCAGGCTTGGTACAAGCAGTGCAAGTGCTGTGACCAACAATATCGTGGTATAGGTACTAGAAGTCTCTTTGTTATGTTCCTGTTCGATAAATTTCAATCCGCCGATAAACACGGCAAGACCCAAAAGTACATTCATATCTACGATCACAGCCGAAATGATACCTCCTTTAACCGTCTCTATAACTTTTGGATCATGCAAGGCTTGGAGTAAAACGATGTAAAGAAGAATGATCTCAACAATCACTGCACTGAATGTCAGGACAAAGCTTGCATACGGTTCTTCCAGTCTTTGTGAAAGGATTTCAGCAATTTCTGAAACGGTTAATGAGAGTGAGGCAATACCCAATGCCGCAAAAGCAGTAGCCAGATAGCCATTACCGTATTGATGGAAAATGATCGCTGCCACTATGGCGATCAAGCCTACGATAATATCCCAATAGTCTTCTATAAATTCTTCTAAGCGTGTGTCAGTTGTGTCCATAGATATACTCTTTTATAATAATATGATCGTTGCAAGCCCAAGAAAGCTGAAAAACCCGACTACATCCGTAACGGTCGTTAAAAGAACAGTAGAGCCTATAGCCGGGTCCACACCAAATTTTTTGAGAGTCAAAGGGATCACTGCCCCGAAGAATCCGGCAGATAAAAGATTCACTATCATTGCCAGACCTATAACGATACCAAGCATGGGCATTTTGAACCAGATATAAGCGATCAATCCCATGGTCACAGCGTAAACAACACCATTCATCAGTGAGATGAAAACTTCTTTATAAATGGTCTTTTTTGCCTCATCTGCTTCTATATCCCCCAGTGCCATCTGTCTGACCGTAACCGTAAGTGTTTGTGTTCCGGCATTGCCTCCCATAGAAGCAACGATCGGCATTAATATGGCAAGTGCGACCAGGGATTGCAGTGTTGCATCGAAAAGTCCGATAACCAAAGACGCAGCAATAGCCGTTAAAAGGTTGAGACCCAGCCAATACCCTCTTGCTCGTCCGATCTTCCAAACACTCTCCTCTTGTTCGGCTGTATCATTGACACCTGCAAGGTTATAGATCTGCTCTGTTGCACCTTCCTCAATGATATCATAGATGTCATCTGCAGTGATACGACCCATCAGTATGCCTCTCTTATTAACCACAGCGATCACACTGAGGTCATAGTTGGAAACCGTTTCGATCACATTTTTTATCTCATCATGCGGTTCTACAGAGATGGTGATCTTTCCTTCTTCTATGACATCCCTGTAGAGTTCTTTAGGCCCATGAAGAATAAGATCTTCCAGAGGGATCATACCCACGAATTTTCTCTTATTTGAAACAACAAATACATGGTGGACAGTGTCTATCTCTCTGTTGGCTTTCATCTTTTTAAGACTGTGTATTGAAGCGCCGATGGTTTCATCCAAATGTGCTTCGAATACTTCTGTCTGCATATAAGAACCGGCTTCATGGTCTTCATATGAGATCAGTTCTTCAATAGTATCCCTGTCCTCATCTGAAAGATTGGACATGATGGCATCTGCTTTTTCCTCATCGACCTCTTCAATATGCTGAATCAGGACCGCTGCATCATCTGTATCGAGTGATTCAGTGAGTTTTGCAAGTTTCTTAGGACCGAAATTTGTATAGAGCTCTTCTTGGAGAGACTTTGGTAATTCTACAAGTACTTCTGCCAAAAGTGTACTTGGAAGTTTATTTAGTGATGCAGAGTAGATCTCTTCATCGACTTCTCTGATCTCTATGAGTAGATCAGCAATATCAAAAGGGTGTACTCCAATGTCGATACCCTCATTGTAGTGATGTATATGTTGTTCTAACGTGTCTAATTTTTGCAAAAAATCTTCATTCATTGATATTTTCTCTCTGCTGTAAGTGGAGTACATTTTTGCATCCTTCATCTGCCTCTGAACTTACATTTTCTCTGTTTACTTTTTTACTGTTTTAACATCTGTAAGATAGAAAATTATATCTTACTATCGGTTATATTTTTGCATATTTTTACTCTATAAAAACCAGCTATATTATCATTTAAGCTCTATTTTTGATACTATCAAGCAGACATTATCTATAACTTTTATACATACATAGTAAAAATTTCAACTGTATGAATCTAAGCTCAAATCAAACCATTAGAAAGTAAAATAAATATAGATAATACAAAGGAATCATCATGGCAACAGTAACTTCACACGGTGCGGCAAAAGTGGTAACCGGCTCCTGTCATTTGCTTGCGATCGAACACGGACCCCGTATACTTATTGATTGCGGTATGTTTCAAGGGCCTGAAGAGGATCGTAACTATTGTGCATTTGGTTTTGACCCTTCAGAGATCGATTATCTTCTTATTACACATGCACATCTTGACCATGTTGGACGTATCCCTAAACTGGTCAAAGAAGGGTTTAACGGTGTGATCTATGCAACGGAAGCCACACGTGATATTGCAGAGATCATACTCCTTGACAGTGCCAAGATCATGAAAGAGGATTTTGAGACCAATTATAGAAAAGCACAGAGAAAAGGAAAAGAAGACGATGTCATGGAACCGTTGTATGACGAAGATGATGTCGAAGCAGCATTTGATCTGAAATGGGTATATCCGGAGTATGATAACACTGTGATCATTATAGAAGATCGTCTTAAAGTGACCTATCGTAATGCCGGTCACATACTTGGAGCCGCTTTCATTGAGATCACCTACAAGGAAGACAGTGTAGAGCAGACCATTGTATTTTCCGGGGACATAGGCAATGACAAGAATCTGGTCATGGAAAATCTGGCAAAGTGCAGCTATGCGAACTATCTCTATGTTGAATCTACCTATGGTGACCGTAATCACAAAGACCTTGATGCGAGTATCGTAGAGTTTAAACGTGTGATCATCGATACTCTGCGAGATTGGGGAAATGTATTGATCCCCTCATTTGCTGTGGAACGTACACAAGAGATTTTGATCATTTTAAAAGAGATGTATGAGAGAAAAGAACTGCCCCACTGTAAGATCTTTCTAGACAGCCCTATGGCCACACGTGCGACTGAAGTCTACAACAACTACAGTGATCTGCTCAGTGAGAAGTGTCAGGAGTACAAAAAAAGAGATGGAACGGTCTTTGATTTTGAAAGCCTTGTCTATACACCCGATGTAGAAGGCTCGAGAGCCATTAACGAAGTCGATACCCGTGCCATTATCATAGCAGGCAGCGGTATGTGTACGGGAGG